>CAYOOS010000031.1:0-10851 GCA_964405585.1 uncultured Acidobacteriaceae bacterium
TTTCATCCAACATTTTTCAGGCGCCGATGGGGATGCGCTTGTTGAGCGGCCCAGCGATGGTGGGGACGAAGGCGGGAAGTTATAAGTACCGGTTGTGGCTGAATGAGCAAATGGTGGGCCGCGGCGAAGTGATCCTGCGAGAGAAATAAAGCTAAAATCCGAACGCTGGAGCGGGAGCTAATTCTTTCCGGCGGAGCGGTAGCCGGCTTTGATGGCGTCGGCTTCCGACATGTATTTCCCCTGCTTGGTCTTGCCATAAAAGCGACTGCCGGGCTTGTGATAGACACCAGACTCGGTGTTGACCCAGACCATAATGCTTTTGGCCGGGGGAGTTTGTTGTTTGGGAGCCGGCTTGGCGGCAGGCGCGGTGGTGCTTGAAGAAGGGTTAGTAGTGGCAGGCTTGGTTGCGGGAGTTGCGGCAGTAGCGGGAGCGGCGGGAGTTTCCTTGGGCTTGGAGGGATTCTTGGTGGAACTGGAATCGGTTTGATCGGCGGGTTGTTGAGCAGCCATAACACGTAGAGAGAGCACGCCTCCGAGCAAGAAGAAAGCAGACAGGAGCGGAAAAAAAAGAGAGTTGCGCGTGCGTTTCATGAGGCAGACAACCTTTCACCCGGAGCGCGTCAAGCGGGGGGAGTCATCTAAAACAGATGGTTCCGGGTTCTCGGTAACAGAGTGCGCATATAATGAAATGGTACCTTGGGAATGTCAAGTCAGAATCGGTCAATTCAGCGACGACCCCAAGACCCAGGTACCAAAAACCGGAACCTGGGGCACCCTTCGTGGTTGATCCGTTCGAGGAAACGGAAACATCGAGGGATTCGTTCTACAGCGAGTGCTTCAAGAAAAAGAGTTTAGAACCCGGGCCACACGTCCGTTGCCTTTGCGATTTCGGAGTTAGCCGGCAGTAGCCTAAAATGGAGCAGAGGAAAAGAATACAGCGCATGAAACTGAAACTACCCGAAGGGTCATTTGAAGCGTATTTGTTCGATTGCGACGGAACCATTGCCGATTCGATGCCGCTGCACTATCGAGCCTGGAAAAAGGCACTGGCAGAATGGAATTGCGAGTTCAGCGAGGAGCTTTTCTATTCATGGGGCGGCATGCCAATTGCCGAGATTATCGCCACGCTGAATGAGAAACATGGACTGAAGATGCCGGTGGAGCTGGTGTCGCGTCGAAAGGAAGGCATCTACTTCGAGCTACTTCCTCAACTCAAGGTTGTTCCTGAAGTTCTGGAGCACATCGAGGCGCAACACGGGCGGATCCCGTTCGCGGTTGTTTCCGGGAGTACCAAGGAATCGGTGACGGCATCTCTTGTTGCGCTGAAGCTCCTGGATCGATTCGACACGTTCGTATGCGCTGGGGATTATGAGAAGAGCAAGCCCGACCCGGAAGCATTCCTTCTCGCGGCGGCCAAGCTCAAAGTGGCGCCGGAGTCGTGCCTGGTATTTGAGGATACGAAAATGGGAATTCAGGCGGCAACGGCGGCAGGGATGGCCTCGGTAAGGGTTCCTCCCCCCTGGGAGAGGATTACCTCCCCGGAAAAGTCCAAGAGTGAAAACGCGGATTGAAGTGAAGCAGGGTTAGTCGCCGGCGGGCTGAACGCGCGCGAATTCGACGGACTCAGCGAGACCGCGGCGAATGGGTCCCAGGACGAAAGCGGGGACGTCGCGTTCGGGCTCAAGGGAGAGGTTGGCGGCCTTGCGGGGGAATTCGGAGCGCTGGTCCATGTGCAAGCCCGCTTCCTTGAGAAACTCAGCAGAGAAGCCCATGTCCTCGGCGCGGTCCACACCCCAGAACCAGAGTTTTTCTTCGTTGCGCTGGAGGAAGTGCAGGGATTCCTCGAGCTTCTTCATGGCGCGATCGAAGGAGGAAGCCAGGAAATAGACGGCAAGGGTCCAGGCGTGCCGGGGATAGAGGACGCGAATGCGGATACAGTATTTGCCGGTCTGATTCTTCTCAATGCTGCAACGGTAGTCGTTGCGAATGCTGGAAGGCCGAAGCGGTGAGTTCTTTTTCATAAGGATGGCGACGAATTTCTCGACAGAGTTCAAATGGGGCCAGTACCGGGACACCTTGTTTCGGAGGATAGGCTAGCTCACAAGTGGCCTGGGAAACCATGCCAAGCTACGCTGCTCCGGGTACACCTGAACTAGCCGGAAATAGGGTAGCGGGCCGGGGCAAAGAGAGCAAGAGGGTAGCCGTTTACTATTTATCTTTTTTATTTTCTACAACTTAGACTATGTCAGGTCGCCAAAGCCGCGCATCTTTTCGGGCATCAGCTTCAAGGTGCCGTCTTTCTTCATGCGCTCTTCCAAAGCGGTATGAAAGGCCTCGAAGGCTAGGCTGCGTTTGCTCTGGAGGAGATTATCGGTGATGGTTTTCTTCTGTTTTTCCAGATCGGCGGGGTTGGCTTCGTCCTTTTCCACGACTTGATAGACAACCCAGTTGGAACCGAGGGTAAGGGGGGCTCCGACATCGCCCGTCTTCATGGAAAATGCGGCGGCCAGCTGCTTACCGCTGCCGAGACCAGTAACGGAGCCACTTTGCGAGAATGGTTCCGAAGTTTTGGGGTCGAGTCCCAAAGCTTTGGCGGCGGGAGCGAACTTTTCGCCGCCCTTGACGCGACGAGCGAGTTCGGTGGCCTTGGACTGAGCAAGTTGCACCGCCTTCTGCTCTTTCAAATCGGAGACGACCTTCTCGCGAACCTCGTCAAGCGAGCCCTGGTGCGCGGGAAGAATCTGCTGGAGGGCGATAACAACATAGCCCCGATCGGTGCGAATGGGGAGGCTGAGGTCGCCTTGCCGGAGGCGGAAGAGTTCGTCCTTGACCTCTTGCGAGTTGCCGAGTTCGAGGAGGGGTTCGTTGGCGGCAACCGGGCGAGTTACCGCGGCGGTCAGGTGATACTCCTGAGCCAAGCCGTCGAGGGTGGCTTTATTGGACTGGCGAATTTCCGCGGACATCTTGTCGGCGATGTTTCCGGCATCCGCGTCCACCTTCTGAAGGAGCAGGGGTGCGCGAATGGAGTCCTTGACCTCGTCGAAGGGCTGCGTGTGAGCAGTTTCCTTGTCGAGGACCTTAATAATGTGGAAGCCGTATTGAGTGCGGATGAGGTCGGAAATCTCGCCCTTGTTGAGGCTGAAGGCGGCCTTCTCAAATTCAGGGACAGTTTGGCCCTGCAAGAGCCAGCCGAGGTCGCCGCCCTTGGCCTTGCTGCCGGGATCTTCCGAATACTTTTTGGCAAGTTCCTCGAAGTTGGCGCCTTTTTTCTTGGCTTGCGCCAGGACGTCCGCGGCCTTTTTCTTGATTTCCTCAACTTCGGCATCGGTTTTGCCGGTGGTCAGAAAGAGAATGTGCTCGGTGTGGACGCGATTGGGGACCTGGTACTGCTGGATGTTCTCATCGTATATTTTCTTCAGATCGCTGTCGGAGACAGTGGTGGTCTGGCGAAGCTGGGCGAGATCCACCAGGGCATAGCGAGCGGAACGCTTTTCGGGGATCTGGAAAGTGGCCTTGTTCTTGGCGTAGTAGGCCTGAATTTCGGCGTCATCCACGGAGACCTTTGGAAGCAGGTCATCCGGCTTGATGGCGACATAGTCCAGCTTGACTTTGTCGTTCTGGAAGCGGAATTCATCCTGAATCTCCGCCTGGCCAACGCTGATGCCATCGGTGATGAGCTTGCGGAATTTTTCCTCAACGAGGCCAGAGCGCACGAGTTCCTCAAAAACCGGGACGGTCAGCTGAAAACGCTGGCGGACTTCATTGGCGTAGGCATCCATGCCCACGAAGGTGTCGCCGTTGAAGGCGCCTGGCACGTACATGCGGATGCGGTCAGCGCGTTCTTTTTCGCTGACGGTGATGCCGAGGCGCTTGGCTTCGTACTCGACTTCCTTCTGTAAGACGAGTTGATTGAGGATCTGGCGCGCGTAGAGGGCTTCGAGCTGCTTGGGGATGTTGTTGCTCTTGCGAATTTCGTTGAGCTTGTCGTGCACGTCCGAGAGGGTGACGTTTTGATCGCCAACATGAGCCACCACGTCCGTGGAAGTTTCCGCGGAGCTGGGACCTTGAGGGACAAGATAGAGAAGCATGCTCAGGGCGAGCATGCCGATGACGACGCCGAAGAGGATGCGGACGCCGGTTTTCTTGCTATTGGAATCGCCAGCCATGCCAGATATCTCCTAACGAAAGAGCAAAGGGGAATACAAACTTAAGATTATAGAGGAAAGAGAGGCAAGACCCAAATGAAGTTGCGGGCGGGTGGTGGGCGGAGCGAATATCCGGCCAAGGCGTTGAGCTGCGACACGGGGCAGGTGTTGCAGTCTTAGTGTCCCAGAACCCCGATTCTGGATAGTCTTCGGATGCCTACCGTTCGAGAGTAATCTCTTCCGTGGTCGGTAATAAGGGTAGAGCGACTCTATCGATGCAATCAGGCCGCCTTGGGGCCACATTCCGCATTTGCGCGCCTGCAGCGTGAAGCGCTCGCTGGTTCCTTCAACATCTGCTCTAGCATCGATATAAAGGCACCGAGAGCCGGTGAAATCCACTTGTCTTCGTGCCAAACGACGTGCGTGGCCATATCCATTTCCGCACCCGCCCAGGCTAAAGCCGCGACTTCTTTACGGGCTAACTCTCGTGCAACCACGATTTCCGGCAAAAGCCCTAAGCCCATTCCCAAGGAGACACACTCCTTGATGGCCTCGACGCTTGAGAATTCCGTGACACTTTCCGGTCGAATGCTCATTATAGTCAGCAATTGATCCAGTTTTTTTCGGTAGCTGCAACCTGCCTCGGTCAATAGCAAAGTTTGGCCAGTTAGATCGTGAGGTGTTACGCGATTCTTTGCAGCGAGTGGATGCTTGGGGGCGGCTATGAATACGAGTTTCTCCTTGCGCAGACGCAAAGTCCGCAAGCGAGCCTGTTGGATGGTATCCCCCATCCAGACGGCCAGATCCAATTCCCCACTTTCAATCATATGAACCAACCCCTGGTCCAGATATGGCCGGAAGACAAATTCCACCTTTGGATAGAGTTTCCTGAAGCGACCAAGCACCCGCGGTAAACGGTAGGTCAGAACCGACTCTGGAGTGCCGATGCGCAGTGGCCCGGAAGGCGTCGCGTTTTGTCCCACCGAGACGCGTCCCTCCTCCAAGGTCGAGAGTACCCGCTCTGCATAGGGCAAAAAACGCCGCCCAGCGTCGGTCAGAACCACGCGTTTCGCTAACCTATCAAACAAACGCGCGCCCAATTCGCTCTCCAGCGCGCGGATTTGTGTTGTTACATTGGACTGCACACAGTGGACGCGAGCGGCGGCTTTCGTGAAATTCAACTCGCGCGTGAGGGCTCGGAAAATCTCCAGTTGTCGTATCTCCATGTTTCTTCCATCTCCAGCGAGAATGATCTGCATCTTAACAATCAATTAGACTGATGTCTAGCCTGACGTTAATCTCTAGTAGTGCGATGCGGTTTTCAATGCTGGCGCGAGGCGGTCCAGCTTCCGACATCGCATTGCAGGAATGCTCCTGAAGGGGTGATTCGCGACAATGGCCAGTCTATTTGACTCAAGACCGGACGACAGGGTTCTCATTTCCAGAGCGATGCAGGGGGACCAGGAGGCCCAGAACGAGCTTTTCTCGCGTTATTACAAGTTTCTTCACGCCCTCGCCTGCCGTGTACTAGGGGGCCGGGAGGATGCTCAGGATGTAGTGCAGAACTGCTTGTTCCGCGCGGTTCGCCGTCTTCAACAGTTCAACAAAGACGGCGCCTTCCGCAACTGGCTCGCCCGAATCCTCGTCAATGAAGCAATCGACTTGCTCCGCAAAAGGCGCACTAGACCAGGATTCTCCGTCAGGCGCGTGTCGAGTGAAGAGGGGAGGGACGTGCTCGACCGGCTGCCAGGTCCAGGACTCAATCCGGAACAAGCCTTGGCAAAAAAGGAGTCCATCATGGCTCTCGCAAAAGAAGTGGCCCGGCTAAGCGCGCCCTTGCGGTCCGTGGTTATCCTCTGCGACATTCGGGAATACTCGGTGGAGGAGGCCGGAGCAATGCTCAGCGTGAAGAAAGACACCGTTCGCAGCAGACTGTTTCGTGCACGCAAGCAGTTGGAAGCTGCAATGCGGTCCCCTGAATGTGCTATTTGTTAAGAGAAGTTTCAAAATCAGACCGTTGCGACGAAAGTGATGTCATTCTTTGGCAGCTCACTTTCATAGCGCATAATGCCACGATTCCGCTTCAGTAAAGGCTGATCAGTTTCCCCGGAACCGTTGCCTTCCTCGTTCAAGGAGTGTTTCCAATCATCCCTGTTGGGAACGCTCCCAAGACGAGCAACGCGGTGACCGTGATGGTGGGCGTGATTCTTCAGATTTTGGGAGCATGACGGGCAATTTGGAAGTTTTCCGGGCAAGAAGTCCGGTTGTGGGAAGATGCGAAGAAGTTGAGGGGAGCGGGTAACCCGCAGGAACGCGCGGCGCGCAAAATACTTGTGCTGCGAGGTCACCAGGAGTGAGTACCTGAGGACGGTCAGGTTTTCGCTCACTCCCGGTGTAACTCGCGAGCCGGCAGACTACTCGGGCACGGTCTCGTAGGCGTGTTCGCCGAGTTGCGATTCGTCGAGGCCAACCTCTTCGCTCAGCTCAGTGACTTTGACTGGGGTGAAGCCATCGATGATGCGCAACATGGCATAGGTGAAGACGAAGGCCCAGACAGAAGAGAAGACCACCGCGGTGACCTCCTTGAGGAGGAACGTGGGGTCGCCATAGAGCAAGCCATTGGCACCGTCGGGATTGAACTGTTTGGTGGCGAAAATGCCGAGCATGATGATGCCGAGGAATCCGCCAACTCCGTGAACTCCCCAAACGTCCAGGGCGTCGTCCCAATGCAGCTTGTTCTTCATTTCGACGGCGTAATAGCAGACCACGCCGGAAACGAGGCCGATAATCACGGCTGTGGACGGGGAGACGTAGCCCGCCGCCGGAGTGACTGTGGCCAAGCCCGCAACTGCGCCGGTCAACAGACCCAGGAATTTGGGCTTCTTTTCATTGAGCCAAGACACCATTAGCCAGGCCACAGCGGCAAAGGAGGCGGCCACATCGGTATTCAGGAATGCGGCGGCGGTGACGGAATCGACGCGCATCTCGCTGCCCGCATTGAAGCCGTACCATCCGAACCAGAGCAATCCGGTTCCCAGGGCGACCAGGGGAATGCTGTGAGGCCCGCGATCCAGGACGCGCCGTTTGCCCACGTACAACACGGAAGCCAGGGCCGCCATTCCGGCGATGTTGTGCACCACAATGCCGCCGGCAAAATCTTTCACGCCCCACTGCTGCAGGAATCCTCCGCCCCACACCATATGCACAAAGGGGAAATAGACAAAGGTGAGCCAGCCGGTGAGGAAGAGCATATAAGCTTTAAAACTGACGCGGTTGGTGAACGCGCCGGAGATCAGGGCGGGGGTGATGATGGCAAACATCATCTGATAAGCGATGAAGACCAGAGCGGGAATGGTGGGGTTCGGAGAGGGAGTGTTGAGGTCGACGCCGCGCAGAAGAGCGTTGTGAAAGTTGCCGACGACACCATGCCAATCGCCACTGAAGCATAGAGAATAGCCGTACAGGTACCAGATGACGGTCGTCCAGCCCATGGACACAAAGCTCTGGATCATGATGGCCAGGACGTTTTTTCGTCCAACCAAGCCTCCATAAAAGAAGGCCAGTCCCGGCGTCATCAACATGACCAGGCTTGTGCACAGGATCATAAAACCGGTATTGCCGGTATCAAGGTGCAGCATGCAAACCTCCAGCAAGTGAAGTTGTCTTGAAGAACGCTCGCGGAACGGCGAGCAGGGGGGTCCGAACACAAGAGTTGCGGCGCGGATGGAGGGCCCGCAGACCCAGCTGCGCAAAAGCGTTGGTACAGGGAGACGCTGGACCTATTTGAGGATGAGCGCAGTGAGGTATGTCACAAGGTGGTGTGAGATTCGGGCGTTTGCCCAGTTCTGGGTCTTCTGGCGATTGCGTGCCGCCAGAGGTGGCGGAAGGAATCAGGCATCCGCCTGGCCACTATGGCCGATGTGGATCAGTCGAGCTTCCTGGCTTCGAAGTCGCCGTTTTGATATCCGGTGAAACCTGTCACTTTGCCGGAGGAATCGCGGACAAAACTGATGCGGACATTGTATTTGGGAACGTTGAAATCCGTATCGGATTCGGGCAGGAGTTCATCGGAATCGTTTTGGCCTGCTTGTTTTGCCATGAGGCGCTTGCCGTCTTTGAACAATTCAAGCGAGGGGCCGTGTTCGATCTGATAGTGGCCCACATAGGAATCGAGGACCTTTTGGTCAACGGCAAAGCCCGCTTTCGGGCGATGGAGTAGACGCCCGCTGGAGCGTATCTGGGAGTCACCGAACTGGGTCAGAGATTCGCTGAAGCGCCAGTTGTAATCGAACATTCCGGAAACGACTCTGATCTGGAGCGGAGAGGCGGATTGTTTGTAGGCAGGGATGTGTCCATCGGTGATGACGTAGTCCCAGTCGTAGGGCCTTTGAATATTCAACTCGTTGAAATACATGCCGTCCGTGGAAGTGCCCGCGACGAGCCAGACGTAGCGGTCTGGGTTCAAGGGATTCGGATAGATCATTTGCAGCGCGGCATCCTTGACGGGGAATTCCTTGCCGTCAATGGTGATGTGATCGGCGGAAATCTGGAGAGGCAGTTTGGCGGCAAACTTCGCTGTTACGCGGTTGGCTTCGGGGCCGCCAATGAGGAGGAAGGAATAGCGGGTCATGTCCGCGTCCTTGAGTTCGGTATCCTGAAAGACGCGGGGTTCCTGCTTCTGCCAATCGCGCCAAGTATCGATTAGAGCTTTGGCTTTTTGGCGGCACATCTCTACCATCTCTGGATCTTTGGAGGTTGTGCCGATCACGATAGCGAAAGGTGTGACCGTGAAATCCAACATGGAGCCCGGGAGACGTCCAGTCTTGTGGAGAGCAGAAGGTTTGTAATTGGGCGAAGTCAGACGGAGCTTGCCATCCTGGAGGGGCATTTCTTGAGCGGCGCCGTTCCAAACGACCTTGATGGGTTTGGATGGATCAACCAGAGCTGCGGAAGGCGAGAGCACGATGTCCAGAACATTCTGAGTATCCAGGCGGATCACGTTGCGATCCACGACCTCGGCGTCTACGACCATAAACGCAAGGGGGCTTTCTGCCTGCAGCACGTGCGCCCAATAGGCCGAGGCGTTGCGCAACTCCGCGGAGCGGATGCGAACATGGAGGGGATTGGGGTCGCGACGATACTGGAGGAACCAAGCGATGCTCAAGTTGGAGTTGTTATCGTGTTGAAGGGCTTCGTGGATGCGGCCGGGATATTCGTGATAACGGACGTTGTAGCCCCAACGCTGAAGGAGGCGAACGCCCCAGCGCGAATAGTCGACTTTCACGGCCTGATCCGCGTCTCCGTGGTGGACGAAAATTGGGATGTTGAGGAGACCGTCGGCCATAGCCCAACTGCTGCCCTTTTCGTGGAGGAAGCGATCCATGGGGATCAGCTTGGCCAAGTCCTCCTCTGATAGTTCGGCGTGGTAGTCCGAACCACCGAAGACTGGCGCGATAGCCGCAAACAAATCCGGGTGGCGTGTGGAAACGTTCCAGGTGCCCCAACCGCCCATGGAATCGCCGGTGAGGTAGACACGATTATCGTCAACGTTGAAGAGGCGTTTCGCTTCGGCGAGAGCATGCAGGACGTCAGAGTCGCCCATGCCGAGGTACTGGGTGTTACCGCGGCCGTGGGGTTCCATGTAGATCACGCCCTGGTGGTTGGAGTATTCCGTATCAATCTTCACATGGCGATCGGAGGCAGCCCACCAACGAACGTAAACGGGATTCTCTCCGTTATAGCCGTGAATCTGGATCACCAGCGGCCACTTTTTGGCGGGATCGTAGCCTTCGGGCAGGTAGGCGCGGCAGAATTGCGGCGAGCCGTCCACCTCGTCGCGATAGGCGAGGCGCACAAAACCGCCGGGACGGATGCGTCCAGTCTGGCCCTTACGCTCCAACATCATTTCTTCGTACTCCATCAAAGGTGAATGAATCTTCTGCCAAGGATCGTCGTTGGGCTCGATGAGTTTGCTTCCGAGACGATCATCCACCATGTCGGAGAGCATCTTGAGGGTGAAACCTTCCGGCTTCGAGGCGTCGGCCTTGGCCGCCGTGGCAGCCAATTCGCGAGCCTTGGCCATGGAATCGCCTTTGTACCAGGGAAGATAGGTGGCATAGAGAAGGCCGGCGGCAGTGTGAGTGCTGAAGCGAACATCGTAGGGGCCATCGGGCCAGAGCTTGGCACTGATCGGCAGCAAGGCGCCGCGCGGAGCATTCGCGGTGAAGATCACCTTACCCCCGGGCTGGATAACTTCGATCTTCACGGGCTCCACGTTGGAGCGTTCCGCGCCGATATCGGTCTTTAGGGTGAACCCGTCCGGTAGAAGCTTGATAATGGACGGGCCTATTTCGTATGTGCGGGCGAAGACGGAACCGGGCTCAAGCACGCGCGCGCAGAATGGTCTAGTCGCGGCCACCTTGACCAGCAGGGCGTTCTCGCCCGCTTTCATGTCCACTTCGACCTGATCCTCATCGGGAGTCAAGGAACGCACATCATCCTTGGAAAGCACGAGCTTCCCATTCAGCCATACGCGGATACCGTCACCGCTGCCAATGGATAGCAGGGCTTTCCCGGCCGCGGGGCGAGTCACTTTGAGGAAGGCACAAGCAATGGCGTCTTCCTTGGGGCCCGGCAAATCATCAAAGTGGATCACATCATCCCAAGCTTTCTGGGAGTGCCATTTCACTAGGGTTCCGTCGGAACG
>CAYOOS010000031.1:10861-18977 GCA_964405585.1 uncultured Acidobacteriaceae bacterium
CTGCACCCCGGGCGGTTTGCGCGCCAAGGCATTCCGTGTTCAATCCCCCGGGGAAGGGTCCCGCAACGAGCCAAAGGCGCAGGAAATCCTCGTCGCTACGTTGCCAAGGCATGCGCATTTCGTCTTTTAATTTGGGAGATGCAGGGGGAGGTGCCTGAGAAAGAAGTGTTGAGGAGAGAGAAAGCAGAATTGCAGCCGTCAACAGAAACAGCCGAAAGAATTTTGTCATTTTATTGCTCCGCCACTAACTGGATACGAGGGTGCGCCCGTAGAAGTTTCGTACTTTTCATCTGAACTGAACGCAGCATGGGGCGTGCGTGTTTTATCAGTTCGACCATGAGTGTAGCAGAGAGATGAAACTTGTTGGCGAAACTGTCCTCACGGCCAATTGCGCGAGAATGGGGAAGAGTTATGCTGGTTGGGATAAGCGAAATGCGGCGTTTGCCGGGTTCCATGCGATGAGATCAGGGAGAAAAGCGGGATATGGATTGATCGGGGCGGTGCTGCTGCTGGTGGGTGCAAGAGCGGCACGCGGGGGTAACGACCTGCCTGGGGGCGCGATGCCTCTTTCCGCAGCGGTTTGCCCCATTGTTTACCCGGTGGACGAATCGCCTTCCGACCGGGGCTTCCACTACATTTTCTACGGGAACGCATTTTTTGTTAACAAAGAGGGGTACCTGATCACGGCGGCACATGTGTTGAGCCAATTGCATGAGGGGCAGCCGTACATTCTGCTGCAAATGCCAATGGCGCCGCCGCGACTGGTGAAAACCACGGTAGTGATCGTGGATCAGGACCACGACGTGGCGGTGCTGCGTGCCACGCCGAATCCATTTGAAGGCCGATTCCGGGTAAATTTTCTGCGTTTGGCGACGGAGAGGCCCGCGGAGACGCGCGCGGTGCTGGCAGATGCGCTGCGTCCATCGCGAATCAAGAACCCCTACACATTCGAAGCGCTACGCGAGAATCGCCCTTCGGGAGAAGTGCTGGAGTACCGGTTCGCGCAGTTAGAAAAGGGGCGGCCGGACACGGAGATTTTCCTGTTCAGCCATGACGTGCAGTTGGGTGACAGCGGGGCGCCGGTGCTGTCAAGCGAGACGCAAGAGGTGGTTGGGCTGGTGGAGGGGCGCTGGCTGCACGGTGGCGCCGTGGCTAGAGCGAATGCCATGCAAACGCAGACGGGTGGAGTGGGAGCGGCGGTGCCGATTCACTATGCCATCGCGTTGCTGCTGGAGAAGGGGATCAAGTGGGAGGAAGGCTCGGAGTTAGCTAAACAAGGGAGGCTGGACGCAACACATAGCGATGAGCTTTCAGCGCCTGAGCCACTTTCGCTGGTTGCTGCGCCGTACCCCAATGACGTTTTTTCAGGCGGCGAGGTGGTGCTCGATGGGCTGGTCGAGAGCAACGGCAAGGTGGGAGATGTGCGTGTCGTGAGCGGGGAAAACCCATTCTTGGAGAAGGCCCTGGCGGCGGTGCAGACGTGGAGTTTCCGGCCGGCGCGCTCCGGCGAAAAGGTTGTGGAGACGAGAATTGGGATAGTGTTTCAGTTTCCGGGGTCACTGACTTCCACACGCACGACACAGGGGCACAGTTATGCAGAGAAGTGGGCTGATGCGCCGGAGCGGGGAGCGGAGCCGCTGAAAGCGCCGGAGGCAGACGCTTCGCTTGTAAAGCTGAGCGAGGGCAGCGTGATTTTGTGCGAGCAGGTGGATGCGCAAGGCCAGGTGAGCGCCGTTGAAACGGTGCAAGGCGTGAAATCGCTGACGGCGGCAACCGTCGCTGCCGCGCGTGAGTGGCGTTTTGCCCCTGGAAGGCAGAACGGTGTGGATAGCGAATCCGAGGTCGTTGTTGTGGTCGCGTACCGCCGGGCGGCTGCGGCGCCCCACGCAGCAACAGCTAAGACCACCCCTTGACCGGCACAAGTGCTGCCGTATTGCGAGGCGGCTCGGTTTCCACCACTTTGCCCACGATATCAATGAGTTTGGCGTAGTCAGATAAAGGCTAAAGACCGCAATCAAAGCTTCAGACGCAAAACGACAACAGATTTGTTCACGATTATGGTGTTGCGAGGGGTTTGTAAATAAGACCGATGACTATTCCGACGATAGTCCACTGGACGAAGTAAGTCACAGCCTGCATCAGAGTGAGTTTCAGCCCGATGTTCAGGTTCACGTAGTTGTGCAGCACAAATGCGCAAACCACGAAAATGCCAATTAGAAGGCCGAAGCGCGCACCTTCCGTCATGCCCGATCCGATCGGATGTATCATTGCGAAAATTATGGCGGCAACCAGAATCGATAGGAGAGATGCAACGAATCCAACCGGCATAACTTTCATCATTTCTTCCTTAGGCCGGAATACGGCCGGATACCTGTGGCTTTCTTTGATAAGACCCGGCACCAGCCAAAATACTAAGAAACCAAAGGCAAAAGACGCGACCGTGCCACCAAGCGCCGCCAGCAGGAGACGTGAATAGTTCATTTGCACTCCTTTATAAATTCCGAATCAAAATCACAGCCGGTTCGGCAGGACTAGTTTGCCCGAACCAATGATGATTTTGGAAGGGCGAGATATTGAGACTCCTCTTTGGAGTAGAATTCGAATATTGCTCATTCATCCAGAATTTTCATTTTGACTTCGAAAACCGCAAAGATTGTACACTGAGGTCCCCTACTTCGCACCGTTGAACAATAACTGCCATCTCAATTCTCTGCGAAGCTGGGCAAACCGACAGCCATTCTCACGATTGCCTCCTCGTACCTCGGTTTGACAACATTCCAGGCAGCGGTATCGCAGCTGAATGGTGCAGAGCGCATCGCATTCCTGTCCGCCAGACGCAGCCGTAAGTAACAACCTTAGTTCAAATGCTCAAGTGATGTGTGGCTGGCCCCGGGTCGCGAACAGCCCGCGGGGGCTAGCACAGGGGCGCGTGTGGCGCTGGCAATGTGGGAAGATGGAGAAGGAGAGCGGGAATGGCGCGAGGAACTGCAAAGATCGCCTGCTTGGGAGTGTTGCTGCTCGGCATCGTCGCGATTGTTGGCGGCGGGATGCGGGCGGGGCAAAACGCGGTTGCAGCAAAGACGCCAACGTTTTATGGCGATGTGCTGCCGGTGATGCAACTGCATTGCCAGGTATGTCACCGCGCGGGCGGGATAGCGCCGATGGCGTTTGAAAGTTATGAAGAGACGCGGCGCTACGCGGGGGCAATCCGGGAATCGACGCAAACGAAGCGGATGCCGCCGTGGTTCGCGGAAGCGGGTATCGAAAAATTCTCGAATGATCCTTCGCTGAATGCGGAAGAGATTGCGATGCTGGCCGCCTGGGCGAAAGCGGATGCGCCCGCGGGAAATCCTGCGGATGCGACCGTGAAGAAATGGGCGGAGCAGTGGAGCATTGCCGAGCCACAAATGGTCGTCAGCATGGCGGAGCCAGTGAAAATTCCGGCGGATGGTGAAGTGGATTACACCTACGAAATCGTGCCCACGCATTTCACGAAAGGGCGCTGGGTGCAGAGCTCGGAAATCCTGCCGGGGATGCGGGAGAACGTGCATCACGCGGTGGTGTATGTGCGTCCACCGGAATCGAAATGGCTGCGGCACGCGCCGGTGGGCAAACCGTTTACGGCGGCAACGTTGACGACGCCGGAGGACCAGCAGGACGCCATGTGGACGGACAGCGACATCCTGCTGGTGTACGCCCCGGGAAGCACGCCGGATCAGTGGCCCGAGGGCATGGCGAAGTATGTCCCCGCGGGGAGCGACCTGGTATTCCAGATGCACTATACGACGAACGGAAAAAGCGGCTCCGACACGAGCCGGATCGGATTGATTTTTGCGAAGCAGACGCCGGCGCAGCGCGTGCTGACATTGCAATTAACGAACGATCATTTCGTGATTCCGCCGGGGGTGCCGGACTACCGCGTGGAGGCTCGCGGCACGCTGCCGAACGATGCGACGCTGCTGAGCTTCTTCCCACACATGCACCTGCGAGGAAAGCGATTTGAGTACAACATCGTGAAGCCGGACAAGACCATTGAGCCACTGCTGCGCGTGCATTATCACTTCCACTGGCAGATGAGCTACCGATTGGCGGAGCCCCTGAGGCTGAAGGCCGGGACGGAATTGCAGGCGGTGGCGTGGTTCGACAATTCGCGGGACAACCCGCATAACCCTGACCCGGACGCGGCAGTGCGCTGGGGAGAACAGACTTCGGACGAAATGATGGTGGGGTTTTTTGACGTGGCGGTGGCAGCGGGACTGGATAAATGGAAGTTTTTTGAGCGGAAGGCGTTTCCTGCTGGAACGAACTAAGGCGAGCGGATAGTCGCGGCCCTCTAGTTGTCTGTGCTTGCCAGCTTTAAGGACAATCCCACTTCAGACCCCAGGGCCAGCGGATCGTTAACGGTGGCCGGGCGGTCCTGCGGGGTGGCAAAGACCTTCACGTTGGTGTGTTGGCGCGAAGCATCAATGGTGGCGATGGCCAGGTAACTGCGGACTCCAACAATCCCATAGCGCTCTGGACGGACTTGAATGGTGAAGCCATCTATCGCGCCATCTCGTGCACCGAGGAAAGAGTATTCATAACTGTAGCCACCCGTAACAAGCTCCCGATTGCCAACAAACAATTGTTCTTCGAGGCGGCGCCTGAGGTATATGTCCCTGTCAGAAATGACGGATTCCGATTGACCAGCGAAGATGCGCCAAGGGCCGGGAGTGAGCGTGGCATCAAACAGGCAACTAAGAACTTTTTGGAATTCGTATTCTCCGGTGGGATAAAGAATCGCGATACCTTTGCCATGCGGCCCGTCGTAACGGGTCCAAATTAGCCCAGACTCATCGGTGAAGATGCTGCTGGTGTCCTTACCTTTCGGAGCTGTCTCGCTCGCCTTGATGGAGTAGGTTGGAACTCTCCCGCTCTCGTCTTTGGAGCCAGGCTCATAAACGATGGTGAAACCCTTCTGTTTTGTGGCCACTAGGTCTTCGGAAAGGCAAGAAGTCCCTTGCGGTCCAAGCTGCTGGAGGGATTCAGGAAAACCGCTTCGGGAGTGAGAGACAGCAAACTCCTGGGTGCATTTGGAAATGGTCAGGATTTCCGAACTCAAAGCGGTGGGGTCCAAAGGTCTTTCCCAGGCTGGTTCAGACAACCTGGGCCGCGGGGCCAAAGCCAACAAGATTACGCTGCATACAAAACCCGCGCCCACACCAGTCAGCGCCCACTCGAAACCAACTCTGCGGGCGCAAGAAAAAGTGGCCGCGAGGTTGATGGCAAGCGGCGGAATAATGAGATACCAAAAGTACAGAAACATCATCGGCGAAGCGGACCAAAGGGTAATCAGGAAAAAGAAAGCAATCGCCCAATAAAATGCAAGGACAACTACCCCGCAGACCGAGGCGGCAAGATTGAAGTGAAATGCCCGACAGAGGGGACCAGCCAGCGCGGGGACAAGAACGAGCAGAGACACGCCAACCACCACCCAAAAGCCAGTTAACGCGCGCGGGATGAGCACGTAGAGGCAGCAGACAGGAACCACAATCCCGGGCAGGAATATCCAATAGGCTGGAGGACGGGTACGCGGTTGCGCCTGGGAGTTGCCGCTAGCCGTGGTGATGGGAGACATAATAGCGATTCTGCTCGATGCCCAATTCTTGACGGATTGCCGGGACCCTACAGCCTTAGGAGCCAGTGTAGCAGCTCGCAACGAGCCTACAGCTTGCCGTCACCCTGATGGCTAATAGGGCAGAAGGATGAGGTACACAGGGGGTAGGAGGAAAAGACACGCATCCGCTATTTGTAGATTGAGTACGGGGTAACGGTGCGGCGCCCGCACATGCAGATGGGTGTGCTAAATTGCGAAATTGGAGCATTCGCGGCGCGCACTCCAGTGACAACGCAGACCCCCATCGAACCACGAAGGCCGACGTCGGCACCCACCCCACAACAGGGGCCGAAGATCCATCGCGTGGAGGTGTATTGGCACGCGGTGACGTACAAAACCGTGGCGGTCTATCTGGTGCTGTTGTTCGTGATCATCATCGCGGGGATGTACGTGGCGATTCCGGACTGGACCACGATTGCCACAAACAAAATCAATAAGGCCATCGGCAACGTTGACAACGACCCGCTGACCATCACGCAGACGCAGGCAAAATTCGTGAACCTGGACGGCCGCGTTCAAGTGAAAAAGGTGAATTCGGTGACCTGGGTGGACGCCGACTATCACACTGCGCTGGACACAGGGGATTTGATCCAGACGGGATCGGACGGGGCGGCGCGCATCACGTTCGCGGACGGCACGGAATATACGGTGAAGGCAGAGACACTGGTCACGGTGGAAGAGAACAACGTGACCAAGGATCGCGCGAACACCGCGGTGCGCATCAACACGGGCGAAGTAAACCTGGTGACGCCGACATGGACATTGCGCGATTCGCAAGCGGCGATCAGCGTGGAAGATGCCACGGTAAACGTGCAGCAGAACAGCCGTGCGACGGTGAAGAACGATCCGGCCAAGGATGAGCACGAGATCGTGGTGGCCGCGGGCTCCGCGGAAGTAAAACGCGGGCAAGAAAAGATCGAGCTGGCCCCATGGGAGAAGGTGAGCTTCTCAAACGGCGGGGCAACGCAGAAATCGAACGTGCTGGCGCCACCGGCACTGGTAGCGCCGCTGAACCTGGCGCCCATCATTTCGGAAAATCCGAAGACGGCGCAAATACGATTTGAATGGCAGGCGGTGGACGATGCGGTGGGGTACACGCTGCGGATCAGCCCGACGACGATGTTCACGAAATTGGTGAAGGAAGTGAAAGCGACGGGCACGAGCACGGAAGTGAGCGGGCTGGAATCGGGCGATTACTTCTGGAACGTGACCGCGTCGGACGCGAAAAAACAGACCAGCGAATTCAGCGAAACGTTCAAGTTCACGCTGGTGGCGCAGGGCAAGACGCAAGAAATGATGCTGGAGATCGAGAGCACGCAGATTCACGGGCGCGTGGCAGAGTTGATTGGGAAGACGGAGCCGGGCGCGGCGCTGATCATCAACGGGCAGCCGGTGGCGAATATTTCGCCCGACGGAAGTTTCCGCCATTTCACGGAGCCGCTGGAACCGGGGCAGCACACCATCGTGGTGATCGGTTCAAACCGGCGCGGCGGAACGGCGAAACAACAGGTTTCCATCGTAGTGCCGAAGTGAAATTGGGGAACGGCGGGTTGCGCTTTTGCGTGCTGAGCCGAATCCGGCGACAATGGAAGGTTAGACGGATTTGGAGCGGGCGCGCAGAGATCCTACCTGGCAGGATCCTCTCCGCAGGGGGAAAGTTGTAATGAACAAGAATGGATACAACCTGAGGTCAGTGTTCAGTCTGTTTTCATCCGACCTGGCAATCGATCTGGGAACGGCGAACACGCTGGTGTTTTCGCACGGCAAAGGGATCGTGGTGAACGAGCCCTCGATCGTGGCGATCAACAAAGCCACTGGCGAAGTCGTGGCCGTGGGGCGCGAAGCAAAAGACATGCTGGGGCGCACGCCGGGAAACGTGGTGGCCATCAAGCCGATGAAGGATGGCGTGATCGCGGACTTCAAGGTCACGGAAAAGATGCTGACGTATTTCATCCAGAAGGCGCACAACCGGCGCGTGCTGGTGCACCCGCGCATCGTGATTGGAGTACCCAGCGAAATTACGCCGGTGGAAAAGCGGGCGGTGCAGGACTCCGCGTACCGCGCGAGGGCCAGCGAGGTTTACCTGGTGGAACAGGCGATGGCGGCGGCGATTGGCGCCGGATTGCCGATCGAAGAGCCCAGCGGAAACATGGTGGTGGATATCGGCGGCGGGACCACGGACATCGCGGTTATTTCCATGAGCGGGATTGTGTACTCGCGATCGGTGCGCGTGGCGGGCAACGAGATGGACGAAGCGGTAATGCAGTATTTGAAGCGCAAATACAACCTGCTGGTCGGCGAGCGTACGGCGGAACAGATCAAGATGGAAATTGGATCGGCTTATCCGCTGGAGAAGCCGCTGACAATGGAAGTGAAGGGGCGCAACCTGATTGAAGGCGTGCCACGTACGGTGACGATTGACGACAGCGAAATCCGCGAAGCGCTTAGCGAATGCGTGGC
>CAYOOS010000032.1:0-4261 GCA_964405585.1 uncultured Acidobacteriaceae bacterium
GCCGAGGTAGCTCAGTGGTAGAGCAGCCGATTCGTAATCGGCAGGTCGAGAGTTCAACTCTCTCCCTCGGCTCCACTTTCCACTCTGGATTCAATCGATTAAGATGGGCAGTCCTTCGACCCACCGGCCTTATTTGTCTGCGGACACGAAATCAAAATAAGCAAGATTATTTCCATGTTTGTAATGCAGAGTTAACAGTTGCAGGCCTTCTTGCGGAAAATGGATTTCGCCGCACTCCGCTTTGTTCCAAATGTGCCAGACGACCCAATCCGGATACTCTTTCAAGGGAAACTGCGTTGTCGGATCAATTGGAAGTTTGCAATCGGCGGCTGGCTTACCATTAAGCGAAAAGCTGATTGTTTGCGCGGTGTAGGAATACATTGCGACGATTCTGTACGTACCTGCTTTCTCCACATTCACGGTGTAGTTGGTCCATTCACCATCCTCCGTCCAGCCGATGTACAACTGTTGCCACTCCGGCGTGACCAGGTTGGGGTGGTTCAAATCCGCCCTCTTTTTCACATAAGACAGATCCACACCCTCGTTTTCGCGAAAGTGGCAGACGTAAGCCGGCACGCCCTCTTCGCAGTGTCCCGCTTCATAGTTCAACACGCCGCTGCCATGATTGATGGCGTCCACGTCGTGATATGCGATTCCCTCTCCGCCAAGATCGTAGAGTGCCGCTTCCAGCCGCCCGGGTATCGTCTGGGGGCCGGTCGTATGAGCAGCATCCTGAAAAGGTTTGCCCTTGTAGTCGGCCGGGAAACCAGCGTCTCCACTCACGCCAGCCATTCCCACCAGAAGTAACAACGCGAGCTGCAGATGAAATGTCTTCATAAATGCCCCTCAACTTTTCAATGGGATCTTCGGCTTTCTTTCGGGCTCCATCTCTTCCTGCCTGCCGCGCACGGAATGGTTCATTCGTGCTTGGCAGTTGCCGCAGCCGGTCCTTGGGAAGAAACGACGCCCTGGCCTTCCTTCACCTTGTAGAAGCGGTCGGCGGCGAGATTGGTGAGCGTTTCCACCCTTCCATTGGGCCATGTGATTTCGGCCTTGTCGACGCGCTCGTGAACTCCGAGCCCAAAGTGAATACGAAGATCGTGTTGCGAAAGATAGCTGCCTCCGCTGACCAGTTCACCGGTCTGGACGAGGTCCCCGGCGGTCGCTCTTACCCTTGCGTTCAGAGCGAGGCGGTTACTCTGGATACCCTCCAATTGGAAGCTGATCCAATGATTCCGCGGCCCGCCCTGCGGTTGCAGGATCACAGGTTCACCCTTCAGAGTCTCAACGACGATTTCCATGCGGCCATCGTTGAAGAGATCACCGCAAACCACTCCCCTGCCGACTCTTGGAACTTGAATCGCCGGCCCAACGAGTTTACTGATGTTCTTGAACGTGCCGTTCCGCTGATTCTCGAAGAGCAGCATGGGTTCCAGGTACTTCGTGCCAATCTCTACGGAGTCGACTTGAGGATAAACGTGTCCGCTGGCCAGGAATACGTCCGGCCAGCCATTGTTCTGCCAATCGATAAAAGCGTCGCCCCAACTGACATAAGGGGTGGTGGCCGCGGCGATGCCGGAGGCGTAGGACTCATCCGTGAAGTTCATGTCACCGTCATTGCGATAAAGGACGGCGTACTCGTCGCTGAAATGGGTAATGAAGATGCTGAAGCGCCCGGTATGCAGATAGTCGCCGAGAGCGACGCCCATGTTGGCCTGTTCGGCGCCATCCTGGCTGACCGCAACGCCCGCCGTGTACGCAACATCCTTGAAATGGCCAGTGCCATCGTTGCGATAGAGGTGGTTGTGCTGGCCGTCATTGGTGACAAAGAGATCGAGATGGCCGTCTTGATCAAAATCCGACCAAACGGCTGTCAGGCCAAAGAATTTTTGAGGGTCGGAAACGCCGGCGGACTTGGAGACTTCCGTAAACGTGCCGTCGCCATTGTTGTGATAGAGGGCGTCGGGCAAGCCTTTGAGGCCGCGGGGACCGCACTGCACGTCGATCCCGTGATACTGGCAGGTCTTGCTGGAGCCGAAGACCGGGAGGTCTTCCAGACTGACATCAACGTAGTGGGAAACGAAAAGGTCAACCAAACCATCGCCGTCATAGTCGCCAAAAGTGGAGCCGGAAGCCCAACCCTTATCGCCACCCAAGCCAGCTTGCTGGGTCACGTCCGTGAAGGTGCCGTCGCCATTGTTGCGGTAGAGCACAACGCCGTTGAAGCAAGTGACCAGCAGATCGGGCCAGCCATCATTATTGTAGTCGCCGACCGAAACTCCCATCGCCCAGCAGGGGTAGCCAACGCCCGCTTTGTCCGTAACGTCGGTGAATGTGCCGTCGTGATTATTGTGGTAGAGCGCGCTGCGCGCTTTTTTGCCACTACGCGCCATCTCCACGCTTTGCGCATTAGTAAAGTAGATGTCCGGCCAGCCGTCGCGATCGAAATCAATGAGCGCGACTCCCCCGCTCATGGACTCCATGATGTATTTTTGTTCCGGCGTGGAAATATGCTCGAAATGAATGCCGGCGGAACTCGTGATGTCCACCAGTTGCGGCAAACGCGAGGATTCCTGATCGGCCGAGCTGCGAGCGGGTGATTGTGCGCCAGTCATGCCCGCTGGCCCGGGCGTCTTCGGCAGCGCAGGCGATTGTGCGATCAGCGGGCAGAGAACGAGAAGGTTCACCGCAGCCGCTCCGCACATCGCCTTGATTACGCGCATAGGGATGCCCGCCGCCGGGCCGGAGAAAATGGAATAAAAAGCACGAGTCTCATCATTAGTGGCTGCTGCTACGCAATTGGACGGCATACAAGGAGCTGCGCGCCGCGATGAACAGACTTTTCTTGTCGGCCCCGCCAATGAGCAATTGTGAGGGCCGTTCCGGAACATCGATCGTGCCGAGAAGCGTTCCGGCCGGGTTGTACACGTAGATTTGGCCCGCGGCAATATAGACATTCCCTGCGGTGTCCTCAGTTACACTTTCTCCGCCTACGTCTGCAAACAGCTTCAGATTCGTAAGGGTGCCATTTTCGTCCACGGTGGCTTGATACGTTTTTTCCTCTTCCTCATCGGTCACGTAGAAAATTTGTCCCACGGACACAGTAGCTAGTCCGAACGTGTGAAGCACATCGTGGATTTTGGACCCGTAATAGAGCTCCCCGGTGACGAAATCTTTGCCGGCGGGAATGAACAAAGAGCCATCCGGAGAAATGTATTGGTAGGGCCTCTTCACCTGCGCGACTTCCAGGAAGTCGTTTTCGTTGCGCCAGTAATCCACGGGAACAACGGCGGTCATCCCGGGGCGCGGGGCGCTTGGCTCCGGCTTCAGCATCGTGATTTGATCAAAGTCTGTGCCAGGTTTAAAGGAGTAGACGGTCCCATTTCCTTCATATGAAATCACGATTAGATTGCCAGACTTATCAATAACAAGGTTAACCGGCTCAAGTGGGTTGTCTCGCACAAGGGATAACTGGTGCAGAGACGACGACCATCGATAAATCCTCTGCCACTTCGCATCGACAAAATAGAAGTCGCCAGCCGCATCGACGGCCCCTCCGGAGATATTAAAGAAGCCCCCGGCCACCTTTTCGACCTTGGCGCCTTCCGCCAGGAACGGAGCGGGTCCCGCTGGTCGATGCGCAGGCGCATTGCCAGAAATGGTGAGCCAAGCGAATTCGCGCTGGCGAATCTCGGTATTGTGGGTCTGATCGAATACCGCGCTGTCAAACGAGGCCTTGCTGTCACTGTAGCAATGAACGTTGCGAAAACGAATGTTCGCGGGATCGGAAACCTTTATGGCATATGGAAACGGTTGATAGCTGCTGACAACGCGGTACATGTGCAGGTTAGCGATGGTGATGTCGCTGGAGTCGCGGATATCCAGCGGCAACGCGAAACCTCCCTCGCCGCGTTCCTCCTCCGTCTGCAGCGCGTAGAGTTGCCAGTGCGAAACTTTGTTCATCACGACTTCATTCCGGACGTGGTGTTCGCTGGATAGTTGATAGACACGCCCGCTGGTCGAAGTGTTTGAAACGTATAGGCCAGCCTGAGCAAATGTGCTGGGAGTCCAAAGGTCGACGAAGGTCCCGCCACCTCCGTCGGTGACCCACAGGCTGGGATACTGAGCGTCCCAGCGCCGGTTGATATCCGATTCCGCAGTGTGTGTGTTGTTGTAAATTTGCTCCCAGACTTTGCGCCGTTCTTCTGGCGTGGCATCCGGATCAACGGTGCCGTGGCCGCCGAGGAAACGCACGTCACTC
>CAYOOS010000032.1:4271-5902 GCA_964405585.1 uncultured Acidobacteriaceae bacterium
TTTCACCGGCCATCCACTTGAGGCCGACGGCGCGTGGGTTGATGCCGTTCGTATACAGGCCGAAGCCGGTCACAATGTTCGTGCCTTCTTTGGGGGCCTCCAGCAACGGCTTGGGGCCGCCGACTCCTTGAAACGCGGGCGTTCCATCTGCGAGAAAGATGCGCGTGACGCTGGGATGCAGGCCAATGAGTATCGTGTCTGGATTCAAGACGATTGTGTCGGTGACGCGATACTTGCCCGACGGGAAATAGATCGTTTTGTGCGCTGCAATCGCTTTCTTCAGGGCTGAAGTGTCGTCGGTCGTTCCGTCACCCGCGGCCCCAAGTTTGCGAATGTTGACCCAAGTTTCCATGGGAGGGAGTTTGCGGATGTCAGACTCGACTGGTGGCGGAAGCGTTGCCAACGGCGAGACGTCGAACACATCCTGGATGGCGGGGATGGCCCCGATGTCATCGAAATGAAGTCCATGCGAGAACGTTTTGACCCTGTACATATTTTGCGGGCCAGGGAGTTGTTTGCCGCTTTCGCGGAAAAGGGCGAAAACGGGGACACCGCGGCAAATCGCGTCTTCCATGTTGATTTCCGTGCGCGGATTCTTTTCGTTGCTGATGATTACGGCGGGGCCGCTGATATTCTCGAAGCGCCCATCCTTAACCCAGAGTTCATCAAAATACCTGGCATCGATGGAAATCGCTGTCGGAACATTCTTGAATTGCGGACGGATCAGCGTCAGGCCAGCTTCATGCTCGCGGATAGCTGCTTCGCTTTGCCCTTCAAATGTGCTGTCAATGACGGTGAACTGCCATCCGGGGGAAGGCTTGCGGGTCCATATTCCGTACTTGCCGCCAAAGAAATGCAAATCCTCCGCCACGTTACCCCCATCATGAATTCCGGCCAGGCCTGAACCGATGTGGAAATCGATATGCGCGAGGAAACAGTGCTGCGCGTAATGTGCCCGGACCCCCACGGCGCCAGGGTTGCCGTCCTGAATCTCAATGTCCACGTTGCTCAACACCGAATAGAAAGTCCCAGGGTTTGCGTCCGGCGGAGCGGAATTTTCTCCCACGCCGGAGCGGCGGAAGGAGCCAGTTGTCCCCGGCCGGTACCCCGCGAAAAAAATCATGTAGGAAAGACCCTGTTGATAGCCAGGCGTATTGGCACCCAGGACCAAAACAGGCCGTGTCTTGCCATACCCAATGACGCGGGTGCCCGGCCAGATGTAGATGGTGCGCGTCAAGCGGTAACGGCCGGAAGGCAGAAACAGAATGCCCTGGTTGGTGGTTTCCTGGACTTTATTAATGGCAGCCTGAAGAGCATCTGAATCGTCAGCAAAGCCATCGGCGTGAACGGGGAATTTATCAGGCGTAAGATAGACGGCTCTAGGATCTTCCAAGCGATCTGTGTAGTAGGAAGTGGCCAAGAGCGAACTACTCAGGATCAAGAGAGCAGCCAGTGCAAAGAGCGCCTTCATCATCGAGTACCCCCGGAACGTTTCTCGCAATTCCTTTGGTTATTTTCCTTCCAGAGAGCTTTCCCGAGCGGCCAGGAAACGGACGGAACCGATAACTTTTCCTGGCTCCCAGTACCCAAATGCAATCTACAAACTCGCGGCTGACTTGTTACTGGCGCGC
>CAYOOS010000032.1:5912-18928 GCA_964405585.1 uncultured Acidobacteriaceae bacterium
GGCGTCAGGCCCGGTCACGACTGCGGTGAATGTTTCCTTCTTGCCCGGCTCCAAACGCATCTCCCGGTAAAGCTCCCGGAGTTTTTCTTTCATGTCTTTATATTTCTGGTATTCCTGAAGCTCGCTCTTCGCGTCGGCGGTGCGCCCCATCTTCCGGTAAATGGTGCTAAGCCGGTAATGCGCGACGTCATTGGTCGGGTCCAGCTTGAGCGCAAGTTCCAATAGCGGAAGCGCTTTATCCGTCTCATTCAAGGTCATCAACGCCTTTGCCATGCCGACGTTGGCGTCAGGGTCGTTTGGCTGGAGTTTTAATGCGCGCTCATAGTGTTCGGCCGCGGCCTTTTCGTCACCAGCCAATGCCGCAAGGTCCCCGAGCTTGCACTCGGACTTCTCGTCGAACGGGTTGCCCCCCAAGGCTGCTTCGTATTCCTTCCTGGCTTCCTCGCGCCCTCCGGGAATCGAGGAACTATTGAGCATCTCCGCCAGTTCAAAGTGCAGGCCCACAGTTTTCGGGTCGATTTTCAGAGCTTCGCGGTAGTGCGCGATGGCTTCGTCTGCTTTGCCCTGCCTGGCCAATTCGTGCGCCATCATCTGGTGCATCCGGGCGGAGTTAGGAGCCTCAACGGACAAGCTAAGCCTGGATTCGTCGGTAAGGTCCGAGTAGATTCGGTACGCGGCGTAAGTAATCTCAACGTTTGTCGGGTCCAGTTCCTGTAGCGCATTGACAGTCGCGGCGGCTTTACCCAACTCGCCGGTTGCGGAGTAGATTTCAATCAACTCCATCCCGGTTTCAATCTGAATCTTTTGTTCCTTCAGCTTGGGAAACGCTTTTTCCAAGTCACTCAGCGCGCGGGTCACGTCGCCAGTCCGCTTCTCCGCCATGCCCAGCAGCGCCTGAATTTTCCAAATCTCCGGCTGTAATTTCAGCGCGGCGCGCAGCGGCGGAATCGCGTCCGCGTACTTTCCCTGGAAGTACAGCAGCACGCCGAGATTGCCCTGGGCATCCGTGTTCTTTGGATCAATCGCGACAATCGCCCTGAACTCAGTGGCCGCCTCATCCGGCTTATTCTCGCTCAAGTAAACCTGGGCCTGCTTCAAGTGCGATGCGATTTGCTCCTGGCGGCTCGGGGAGGATTGGGAGAACAGGGGAAGGGCAAGAAGGCAGAGGGCTCCGCAAAGCGAAACAAAGGTTTGTCTTGTCCTCATGTCGCTAGTATACGGCGATTGCAAAGCATTTCGCTCATTCGTTTCCCGCAAAAAAAAAGAGAGGACGGCGGGGTGTCACCGTCCTCTCTCGTCGTGTCAGCTGAGTTAGAAGGTTACCCGTCCGCTCAGTTGGATCGTACGTGAGGCATTCGAGACGCCTGTGATGACGCCCGCGCCCGTGCTACTCACGTCGTTGTTCGGTAGCGAGAAGCTCGGATGGTTTAGGGCGTTAATGAAGTCACCGCGAACTGTGAGCCCAAAGCGTTCCTTGTAACGCCAAGTCTTCGCCAAAGACAGGTTAATGTCAGACAGGTGTGGCCCGAAGAGCGTGTTTCTGCTTCCGGTCCCGAACACCCCGTTGCCCTGCGCAGTCGGGGTCTCAAAAGCCGCAGGGTTGAACCAGCAGTTCACCGTTCCTACCGCATACGTCACGCCTGTACTGGTGGTGCAGCTGCCTGACTTGGGGGATACGCCCTTGAGGGGGTCGGCATATACACTGCCGGCCTGGGAATAGTCGTTAACGCCATTGTCCAACACCGTGAACGGGGTGCCGCTCTGCCAGATCCATGTCCCGGCTAAGCGCCATCCGCCGAGCACAGCGTCAGCGATAGCATTGTTGTTCATATAGGTCTTGCCGGTGCCAAACGGCAGTTCGTATTGCACGGTCCCTTTAAACGCTTGCGGGATGTCGAAGTTTGAGTTGCCGTAGTTAGCAGCGGGATCGTTTCCAAATTGGAAAACCTGTTGCCCCGCGGTGCTGCCCCATCCAGCCGAGTCCTGGTCATCCAGCATGTGCGACCAGGCATAGTTGGCATCGAAGGTCAGCCCGTAGGAATAACGCTTCCGCACCGCGATTTGCAACGAATTGTAGTTGGAAATGCCGTTGAAGTTTGAGCCAGAAAGGCTTCCAAACGCAGGATACGGACGCGCGCAGGTGCTGGGGTTCGCAGCGATGGATGCGGGTGTTGCCCCGTTACAGGCCGATACATCGTTTGCGTTCAGCATTGCCGGGTTGGTGATTTGGTTCAGGTCGGTGAGATATTGCAGATTCGACGCGTGACTGCCGACGTAAGCAGCCGACACCACAAAGTCCTTCGCGAACTGATGCTCGGCAGAGAGCGTCCATTCCCAGATTTCGCCCGGCTTGAGGTTATAGGGTTCGTAAGGCGGATTATAGACGGGATTGGTGATGTAGGACGCCGGGTTCCTCGATCCCTGAATGTAAGGCAAGGCGTTGGCCATCATCGTAGCGCTCGAGCTTAAATAGAGCGGGGTAGTGTTGCCCGTGCCGGCTATCCAGCCCGTGTCGCCCGCGGCAGCGTTCGGATCGCTGTTGCTGCCCTGGAAGGCAGCGCCGAACCCCATTTGTCCACCGCCCTCACCACCATAGAGGTCCATGCTGTAGTTGTAGGCGAAGAAGCCGATACCGCCTCGGATCGTAGTGTTGTTCCTCACCGACCAGGCAAAGCCTGCCCGTGGGAGAAAGATGTTCCATACCGGCTTCTGCAGGGTCGTTCGGTTATCCTGACCGCCAAACCATAGCGAGCCCGCAGTGCCCGCGAAGGGGCCGACGCTATTGATGAGATTCTGGTCGAAATCGCCAAGCCGATTGTGTTCCTCGCTCATGCCAGTGTTCCCCGTCCAGCGCAAGCCGAGGTTGACGGTCAGATTGGGCTTGAGTTTCCAGTCGTCTTGAACGAAGGCTTGCGGGCTCTTCATCCGCATGCCGGTCAGAGACTGATTCTCCGCCTGCCAGGCATTGAAATTCCCCAGAAGGAAATCCGCGAAGCCTGAGCCCGCGGTTGAGGTATTCAGCGTACAGGTTGCCGGCGTCGTTGACGTTGCTGCCGTGCAACCTACGCCTGCGGTGTATTGTCCGCTAAAACTGTAGTTGCCGGCGCTGTTGGCGCCCCAAGCCGTGGTGTTGCCCTCGCTCATCAACACCTCAATCCCGAACTTCAGAACGTGCTTGCCGCGGACCAGCGTCATCACATCGGAGGGGTCAAACGAGTTCTCGATGTAAACGGCGTCCGTGGCGGGCTGCAAGGGGTTTACGGCGTCCGGGCCGCCGAATCCACCGTAGGGGCTATTAGAGCCGATGATGGGGAATTGGTTAAAATGGGTGCCTTGTAGGCCGAATTCCGTTGCTGGGTTCAACCCGATGGACTGGGAAAGGAACCAGTTGCCTTGCTTGGTATAACCAAATCTAAATTCATTCACCAACGTCGGACTGATCGTCCACGTGTCGGTGACCTGCGTGTTGTAGCCGTCCACGTCCCCGCTACCACAATCCAGCGGGCAGGTGAACAGCCCGTTGTCGACCCCGGGGTTGTCTTTCTGGCTAATCGACCAGCTGATTCGGTTGTTCTCGCTCTGGACGTAATCCAACCGCCCAAAATAGCGGTGAACCGGGGCGGGATTGATATGCGAAAGGAAGAGGTTATTCGTACACTCGTTTGGGTACAAAGGATTGGTCGAGCATGTTCCTACCCCTGAAGGTGCGGTGGGCCAGCCATACTTAGAAGCCATAATGGCCGCCGACACGGGGTCGATACGGCTCGGCGCCCCGCCGCAGTTGGTGCCGTTCGGAATCTCGTTGAGGCCGCCGCATTCGCTCGCGAAAGAGGTGCGAGTGAGGGTTGCGCCCGATCCGGTTGTGGTGAGCGGGTCATAGACGGGGTACATGCCTGTGAAATTGCCCTGCAACTCGGCGGCCGTGGGAACGGTAACGTAGCCGCTCGACGCGCTGTTATTGATGATCCTGTCTACGTCGAAAAAGAAAAAGAGTTTTTTCTTGATAATGGGGCCGCCGACGGAGCCACCATACTGATCGTATCGCAAATATGGCACTTGAAATGCCGGGTTAGGAATTTCCGGGCCGCTGGGGTTCAGGGGGTTTGTAATCGTGGGAGGCGCCTGACCATTGAAATACCCCTTGGCGTTCAGGAAGTTGTTCGAGAAATACTCGTAACCGGACCCATGCCATTCGTTGGTTCCACTCTTGCTGATCTGATTGAATACGACGCCGCCCATGCCGTATTGCGCCGAGAAGGATGAGGTGTTGACCTGAACCTCCGAGATGGTGTCCATGATCTCATCGTCGTTGTTGTAGCTCGCCGGCAGTATGGTGCTGGCGCCGTCCTGAAGGAAGTTGCTGAAGTTCGGCAGGTTGCCGTTGATGGAAACCGCGTCCCCTGCATTCCAAGCGCCCCCGCCCAGCGAGTTCCGCCCGTTTGTAGTGCCACCAGCGCCCGGCAGATAAATGTTGAGAGCAGCCCAGTCGGCGCCGGTGATCCCGCCCCCCGCCTGGGGCAGTTCTATCAGCTTCTGGGAATCAAAAGTGTGAGCCTGCTGGCCGCTTTCGGTCTCCAGGAGCGGCGCGCTCTCTGCGGTGACGCGCACCTCTTCCGTCATCGCGCCAACTTGCAGGGTAGCGTCTTCGGTTATGGTATCTATCTGGAGTATGATCGGGCCAAGCACCACTTTCTTGAAGCCCGCCTTCTCGAAGCTAATATTGTATTTTCCGGCAATCGTCGAGACGGAATCATAGAACCCGTCGCTATTGGTGATGAGCACCGTCATCACTTCCGTATCAATATTGTCCAGTGTGACGGTTGCCCCCGCCACAACAGCGCCGGACGCGTCCTTCACCGTGCCGCGAATCTCACCGGTATTTCTGTTCTGAGCAGAAGAAAAGAAAGCCCCGAATGCCAAGAAGCATATCGCAACCATTAAACGAACAGCTGTCTTCATTGAATCCCTCCAAGTAGCGATCAAGAAATTTCGCCGAGCTTTGAACTTCCGATACGACCCTCGACTTGAAAACCGTTTCGCCCCACCAGTCAGCTAGAAGTGAAATTGCGCTGCATGGACCCCGCCGGAATTCCTGGTCCGGCATAGTCATTAGGCAAACGGTTGTCTGAATTAACCCCTACTACGAAACCACTATCTTGGCGCCATTACAGCCCCTTTGTTGGTGCTTGTCAAGAGGAAAATGTGACACAACATATTTAGTCAACCGATTGTCTAAGCCCTGTGCTTGGGGTAGCCATTTTCGGCGTTGCGCAGTTTTCTCTTGCAGTCCACCCCGCGATGCGCTAGCGTGCGTGTGAACAATCGTTTGCCTGGAGCCTTCTGCCCATTCGCTCACCTCAAGCGCTCCTCCTGTGTGTTTCCGATAAGGAGAACCCCCATGCCCAATAGCACCCGCAGGGACTTTTTGAAACTAGCCGCCGCCGCTTCGCTCGCTGCGAGCCAGGCACGCTCTCTGTGGGGTAGTCCTCCGCCGCGCCTCCAGGCCTGGGTTACTTCCAACGATCGGCGGTTGCAAGAGATTCAACTCGCAGGATGGCGGCCCATTCCCAAATCGGCCGCGTCTGGAATCCACGTTGATGCCGGCAAACGGTTTCAAGAGATTCTCGGATTTGGCGGCGCTTTCACCGATGCCTCGTGTTATCTGTTCGCGCAACTCGACGCGCAAAAACGCCAAGCGCTCCTCAGCGAACTTTACGGGCAAAATGGTTTGCGGCTTTCTGTTGGACGCACGTGCATCGGATCGAGCGATTACTCTCGCTTCGCGTATAGTTTTGACGAAAGCCCCGATCCTGATCCGGATTTGCAGCGCTTCTCCATCGATCACGATCGCGAATGCATTCTGCCCGTGCTGCTGGAAACGCAGAAGCTGAATCCCGATTTGTACTTGTTCGCTTGTCCCTGGAGCCCCCCCAGTTGGATGAAGGCCAACGATTCCATGCTGGGCGGCTCGATGCGCAAGAAGTATCTCGCCAGTTATGCGCAGTACTTCGTCAAGTTTCTCCAAGGTTACTCGAAAGAAGGAGTGAAGATCCGTGCGGTGACCGTGCAGAACGAAGTGGATACAGACCAGGATGGAAAAATGCCTGCGGCTCTCTGGGGACAGGAATATGAAGTTGAGTTTGTTAAGAAACATTTGGGTCCTGCGTTCGAACAAGCTTCGCTGGACACCAGGATTTGGATCCTGGATCACAATTACAATCTGTGGGGCCGCGTTTTAGACGAACTCAGCGATCCAGACTTTAACAAGTACGTCGAGGGGGTTGCGTGGCATGCGTATGCAGGGACACCGGACGCCATGACACGCGTTCACGACGCGTATCCTGCAAAGAGCACTTACTGGACAGAAGGAGGACCTGTCTACAACAGCCCGGACTACGCAACGGACTGGGCCAAGTGGTCGCACACGTTCGCCGGTATATTGCACAATTGGGCGCAGTGCATCGTGGCATGGAACTTGTTACTGGATGAATTTGGAAAGCCAAACATCGGCCCCGCCTTCTGCGGGGGAGTGCTGACCGTGAACTCGCAAACGCACGAAATCACGCGCAGCGGGCAATACTGGGCGTTTGCACACTATTCCAAGTTCGTACAGAGAGGTGCGCGGGTCATTGCTTCGGAGTCCACTCTTGACGGCATTGACCACGTGGCATTCGAGAATCTCGATGGTACCCACGTGCTGGTCATCACAAACCAAGGTGGAGAACAGAAAATAATGTGCCAGTCAGAGAAGCAAGCGCTGGATCTAACGCTCGAGCCGGAATCTATTACCACGATCCACTGGTAGTGCTCTGTGCTTAGGCAGAATCTTGCGCCGACAGTTGCTTGCTAAGTGGATTTCAGTTGCTTGTTGGCAGGACTCACTCGAATCACTCTTTAGTCGATCGCAGGCCTTGAACGGCAAGCGACAGGAGCGAAAAGCAGGATCGATGAAGGTAAAATTTGCGTTTTGTTTGTTGACCGCGGTGTTGGTGTCCACGCCCATTTCGCTGAACGCCCAGGGTTCCAAGGCGCAACTCTGGCTAACCAACGCCGACAGGACCGCCCTGTTCCAGAAGCAAAATCACGCGTTTCGCTTTTCCACTGCAGCGGAACCGCACCCAACGATTGAGATCCACGACATACAGACCTTTCAAACCATGGATGGTTTCGGATTCGCTTTGACTTGGGGAAGTGCCCAACATCTTTATCACATGGTTCCCGCGAAGCGGAACGCTCTGTTGAAAGAGTTGTTTGCGGCCCGCGGCAAAGGTATCGGCATCAGTTACCTCCGCGTGAGCATTGGTGCATCGGATCTGAATCAGTACGTTTATTCCTATGATGACGTGCCCGTTGGCCAGAATGATCCTGCTATGGCAAAGTTCAGCCTGAGCGAAGATCGCAAGTACGTCATTCCCATTCTGAAAGCCATCCTCAAAATCAATCCCGATATTAAGATCCTCGGCTCACCCTGGTCGGCGCCCGCCTGGATGAAAACCAACGGAAGCGTCAAAGGTGGAAATCTGAAGCCCGAGTACTACGAGGCTTACGCACAATATTTTGTCAGATACATCCAGGGCATGATGGCGGAGGGCATTCCGATCGACGCCATTACCATCCAGAATGAGCCACTGAATGAGAAGAACACCCCGAGCATGCAACTTCTGGCTCCCGATGAGGCGATTTTCATCAAGGATCATCTCGGCCCTGCTTTCAGGTCCGCGGGAATTTCAACCAAGATCCTTCTGTATGACCACAATTGTGACCACCCAGAATATCCCATCTCGATTTTGAAAGACCCGCTGGCCAATCCGTTTGTGGACGGCACGGCCTTTCATTTGTATGGGGGAGACATCAGCGCTATGTCCGCTGTCCACGACGATTACCCCGCCAAGAATCTATACTTCACGGAGTATATGGCCGTCGAACGCAGCGACACGCCAACTTTGTTGATTGCCAAACACGTTTCAGGAACGGTGATCGGGGCTGTCCGAAATTGGAGCCGGAACGTCTTGCTGTGGAACCTGGCTGCTGACTCGAAGTTCGAGCCTCACACCGACAATGGTGGATGCCCGATCTGTCAGGGCGCGCTAACCATCGATGGGAACACAGTTGCGCGAAACCTGGCTTATTACACCATCGCCCATTTTTCGAAATTTGTGCGGCCCGGTTCCGTGCGCATTGGCTCCGATTCAACGGATACCCTTCCTTGCGTCGCGTTCCAAGTTACGAGCCGAAGAATCGTTCTGGTGGTGGCGAACACAACGGGTTCGCCGCAAACCTTTAATGTGCGTTATCACGACAAACTTTTTACTGCAGCATTGCAGGGCGGCGCGGTGGGCACGTTTGTCTGGTAGCGCTGACCACGGCCATGGCGGGACTCATAAAGAAAGTCTTTGACGACCGTTGAAGGGCATGGGCTTGAATTTCTCATGAGGTTTTACTAAAAGGAGCGTCTTTGCGTTAGGATGATTTCCAAACCAGAACCCGCGGGATGCGAACGCGATTGTGTTTGTATTCCGTTGAAGGAGAATACCCTGTGACGGCTGGGAGCCACATTCAGGGCTAGCCTATCTGGTGAAGGTGGAAGCGTGAAAAGAACGCAAAAGACGAATAGGCAAGTGAAAAAGAAACCAGGCACCTCCAAAGAACCAAGTGGACTTAAGAAACTTGCAGAATACCTGGGTCTCAATCCGGCGACGGTTTCTGTCGTTCTGAACGACGTCCCCGGGCGTTCCATTCCACAAGCGACGCGGGACCGCATCAAGGCTGCCGCCAAGAAACTGAACTACCGGCCAAGCCTTTTGGCTCGTTCCCTCCGCAGTCGACGCACATATACCATCGGTATTCTGGTTCCCGAATTGGGCGACGGTTACCACACGCAGGTCATGAGCGGCATCGGCGACCACTTGATGGAAGCGGGCTACTTCTATTTCACCGCGCACCACCGGCATCGCAAGAATCTGATCGAAGAGTATAGCCAAATGCTTTTAGGCCGCGGCGCGGAAGCCCTCATTGCCATTGATACCGCGCTGGAACACGATTTTCCTGTTCCGGTGGTTGCGCTTGCTGGCCATCGGCCCGTCAACGGCGTCACCAATGTTGTGCTTGACCATCGCTTTGCCGCCGAACTCACTTTGTCACATCTGCATTCCTTGGGGCACCGGAGCATCGCCTTCATCCGCGGCCAACCCTTTAGCTCGGATTCCGCGGAACGCTGGAGCAGCCTCGTTGCGGTCGCCCGAGAAATAGGAATCACGATTCGACCCGAACTCACCGTGCAGTTGGACCGGGATATTTCCTCACCCGAGCTTGGTTATCCCGCCATTCAACAATTGCTCTCCGGCGGCCAACGCTTTACTGCGCTCGTTGCCTTTAACGATATGTCCGCCATTGGGGCTATCCGGGCGTTGCATGACCTTGGATTGAATGTGCCACGGGACGTCTCCGTAATCGGCTTCGACGATATCAAGATTTCAGCGTTCAACAATCCAAGCCTCACCACGATTCGCCAGCCACTCACGAATATGGGCAGAATTGCTGCACAGTGCCTCTTGAACCGCCTCAATGGCTCGGAACCTTTCCGAAAGCAGATTACTGTCGAACCAGAGCTGATGGTGCGTGAATCGACGTGCGTGCTGGAGGGGAAGGACCCAGAGTCCACCCGCAAGAAGAAGCTGGTTGTGCCGGGCACCCCAAATGTCTTCCCCGCAATGGATTGAGGCCGTATGCTGCAAACAAAGGGTCCGACACAGGTTCGTCTCAAGTTAATTCAACCGGCGCAATAAATTCACTTCTCCGTTGTCGGTGCGTGGCCGGATTCGCGCAACCTCGTCCTCGCCGCACGAAATAGTTCGGATAAACGCTCCCAGGGAGGCCGTATATGTCAGAAGAAAGCCGGCAATCTATTGTTGATGATGAACATCTGAAAATCTTGTCTCTTGGCTACGTGGTTTCGGGCAGTGTCAGCGCTTTCTTTTCACTCTTCGGTCTATTCTACGTGTTCATGGGCATCATGATGAGCGCAACCTTCTCTCACTTACCTGATACTTCTGCGAAGCCAGGCCAGGCGCCTCCCCCGGCGTTTATTGGCTGGATTTTCGCTGGGGTTGGGTTGGCAATCTTCCTCATGGCCATGGGCATGGCTACCGCCAGGTTCCGTGCCGCTTGGTGCATCAAGCACCGAAAGTGGCGAGTGTTCTGTATGGTCATCGCTGGGATCGGCTGCCTTGAATTTCCCTACGGCACAGCCCTGGGCATCTTTTCTTTCATCGTTTTGGGGCGCGACTCGATCGCCCAGTTGTTTTCCTCGGAGCCTCCTGCCAACACCCTTGTTCAAAGCTGATTCACTAGCGGCGCTTGCTAATCATGGCGAGCATGAATTGCGAGTAGAGGTGGAAACTTTGACGACGGATTTCGTTGCAAACTAACCTAAATCCGCGCGAATGTGCCCTCTGGCGAATTCAGCCAAAGGACTAAACTCAATTTTAGGCTTGCGTAGGAATTAGGGCCAAACGGCCGGTAGGGGATGCCGGCTTATCGCGCCATCTTCGCTGCGGGAAGCGCCCCAAACGGCGCTTGTACACCCCGGCGAGTGGGCTTTGCACCCGCTGCCGGAAAGCACATCTTCCAGAAATTGACCTCGTCTGAAGTAAACTCGAACGCGACATTTCTCTTGCCCTCGCGCGTCAGCTTCGCGGAAACCACCCTGCACTCCGCCTTCTGCGCCGCGTTTTCATTCACCAGCCACAGCGTTTGCCCTATCACGACCTCTGGCTCCAGCACCATCATCCCGCCGTACTTGCTCACGGAAAGCGTTCGTGCCACGGCTTTAAACGTTCCGTTCCCGTCCATCTCCCCATGAACAATCAGGTCCACACACAGTGCTACTCGTGCGGTGCGGCGGCGCTCAATGCTGCGGAAATGTACTATGCTCATAGCGATTCGTTGCTCTTCGGTCGGAGGATTTGGCCCTTTTTACTCAATGTCTGTGGTCTCACTCATTCTCCAATTGGTGATGCGCAGCTATGCCCGAGCGAAGGCAACCAGCGATAGAACAGGAGCGGCCAATACTGAGCGATCCCACATCCAAATGAATCTTAGGTCTTGCACCCTGCCATGGATATAGAGGGTAAGTACCGAAAAATCGGCCTGCGCACTGGTACTTTTGTGCCAGCACCTCCGGTCTCCCCCAGTACCTAGGCAAGGACTCCCCTGCAATTTGCACTGACGAGACAGCGGAAACCGCTAATATTGGGAACAAATTACTCGATCCCTGCGTAGCTTCTGTTGAGATGCAAGTGATTGCCTCGCAGGCTTTCGAGCCGGGTGTCGAGATGCACTGTGCAGCGGCGACAGAGAAGAACGAGTGGACTTTCGCAGGTTGGGGAGGTCTTGTCCAGGAAGCGCTGGCCGAATGGGAATCGTGTCCGGTTTGCCTCCCACCATTTCCAAGGACATTCACCATTTCCGAGCAGGCCGCCAGGGAAGCCCGTCTGGAAGAGTTTCTGAACAGCATCGAAGGTGATTTGCGTCGTCCGCCGCGCACGCAATCGGGTCGGAAAGCCCTGCGGGAACGGCTGACCTTCGCTTTTGAGCGTTTTGGCAAGGGCGCACTGGATCTCCAGGACGACCACCTTGCATTGCTGCTGAACGATGGTTTTTCGGCCATCGGCAAGCAGATGGCCCGCGAAGCACGCCGCTTCGATCATGCCGTAAGTCCCGAGGACATCTACCAGGCTACGCGCAACGCGTGGACGGCTGGTGGCCTGCAAATCCTTCTGGGCCGGGAAATGCGTCTGACGCCGGCAATTTTCGCCTACAGCCTGCTTTACCCCTATACCGACAATTTCCTCGACGATACCAGCGTACCTTCCGAAGAGAAGCGCAACTTCAGCGTGCGCATCAGGCAGCGTTTGTCGGGAGAAAGGACTGCCCCTGACGGGGCTGCGGAGGCCACTCTCTGGAAACTCTTCGAGATGATCGAAGACCAGTACCCTCGATCTGAATGGCCCCAAGTCTACGCGAGCCTGCTGGCCATCCATCAGGCTCAGGAAAACAGCTTGCGCCAGCAAAGAGCTGTGCCTTCTCTCCCCGCCGTCGACATCCTTAAGCTCAGCTTCGAGAAAGGCGGCGCCTCGGTCCTTGCAGACGGCCATCTAGCAGCGGGATTACTCTCTTACGATGAGGCGCAGTTCCTCTTTGGCTGGGGTGCCCTCCTGCAATTGGTGGACGATCTCCAGGATCTCCGGCAAGACCGCCGGGATGGTTCGCTGACGATCTTCACTCAGGCTGCGGGTCGCGTTCCATTGGATGAGTTGACCACGCACACCCTGAGTTTCGGGCATATGGTCATGCGCCGCATGGATCAGATGCCGGTTCGTTGCCAGGCCCTGAAGGAGATGATCCAGAAAAGCTACATGTCCTTGCTGATCTGGTCCGCCGCAGAGTGCTCGGAGTTCTTCACCCGTGGCTATCTGGCGGAATTGGAGACTCATTCCCCGTTCCGATTTGCGACCGTTACCGCGCGACGTAAACAACTTTCCAAATTAGCTCGTCCCTTGACGCGATTGTTCGAGGCCTTCCTGGACGACGAGAAGGAACAGTCCGCGTATCAGCTCCCAAATTTTCGCGTTGATTGGGTTTAAGAATCTCATCGAGAACGGAGAGATCCACTCCTCATCCGTTACCGGCGTGGAACCCCATAACTGAACAGTTTTTGGCACTCTTTTCGGAGAAATCCCCCGGTGACGGGGATGATGTGCCCGCCCCTTTTGAAAACTAGCTCGCACGATATCAGGCAAGCCCGCCACTTGTACTCGTCCGTGCCGCACTTGCGGCCGAAAGCCGCGATGTCTTCCTGGGAAACGCCGTAGACGACCGCGCCAATTCTGGACCACACACACGCACCGGCGCACATGGCGCAAGGCTCGTGCGTCGAATAGAGAACAAAATCCTGGAGGTATCGGCCGTAGCCGCTGGAGACATATTTGAGCGTTTCCAGTTCGACGTGTTTGATG
>CAYOOS010000033.1:0-13227 GCA_964405585.1 uncultured Acidobacteriaceae bacterium
CCCATGATTTCAAGACCCCGCTCACTTCAATAAAAGCTTCGGCGACAAGTTTGCGATCGCAGCCTCGGTGGAGGGACCACAGGCAACGGTAACGGCCCATGGAACGAGCACCTATACTTCCGCGAGCGGCGCTACCACAACAAACACCTTCTACGACTCACCGGGCAACGGCTCTGGTCTGTACAACGCCTTTGACACTACCGGTTACTCAATCAATAAAACGCCAGACGTCATCGTGAAAGCGGCTTTGGATCCAGGCTGGGGCCATTACGAAGTGTTCGGAATCGTCAGCACATTCCAGAATCGTGTGTACCCTTGCGCTGTCGTGAGCATTCAAACTCCCACGACTACAGCGGTTACCTACACTTCGCCTGATGAGACCGTCTACACGGGTTCCTATACGAGTGCGGTTCTGTCTGGCGCGGGAGCCCTGACACCGAACCCTGGCTGCACCAACACGGCTCCCTCAGGGGTCGGCGCTTATACCGATTCCAGGACGGGCGGTGGCTTTGGAGCCAGCTTTGACGTACCGCTGGTTGCGAAGAAATTCGACCTTGGCTTGAAGGCCTTCTACGGCGATGGTACCGGCCGCTATGGGTCCTCGCAACTGCCCGACGCAACACTTCGTCCGGACGGCACGCTTGCCCTAATCCACGGAGCGCATTGGCTGGGCAGAGCGGAGTGGCACGTGACGCCGAAGTTGGATCTGTACGCCTATGTTGGAGGCGAATACGCTGCTCGCGCTGTCTATAGCGGTTTCGAGTCGGTGACTGGGACCACCAGCACCACCAATGTCACTTTGACGTCAGCGGAGCCCGGTGCGGGAGACCCCAACTTCATTACTCTTCCAGAAACAGTAACCACTTGGAAGACCTCAAAGACAGGAATCGGCGGTTATGGATATCAGACCGCCAACAACTCTGCCTGCAGCACGGAAGTTGCTCCCAGCGCGGTAGGCACACCCAACGCAGGGACCTGCGTTGGAGATACGCGTTACATCGGGGAAGGCACCCTTGGCTTCTGGCATAAGTTCTATCAAGGAGACAAAGGCAAATTCCAGTGGGGTATACAATACTCCTACTTCTACAAGACCGGCTGGTCAGGAGCAGCGCTGAGCGCAACACCGACCGTGGGCGTAGCACCGCACGCTGTGGATAACATGGTGTGGACATCGTTCCGGTACTACTTGCCGTAGAGAACAGGGCCAAAAAAAACAGAGTAACAATTCCGACCAAGAGAAAGGGCAGCTCCACCTGGGGTTGCCCTTTTTTTGTCGAAGGGAAGAATTCGCCGTAAGTCCTTGGGGAATGAAGGATTAGGAGGATCGATGCAACGTTGCGGATTTTTAACAGAATGACGACGAGGTGTAACAATTCTGTAACGTGGACCGGTCAAGCTGGGGGGTACTTGGACACATAAAGAATTTGCCGGGAGAAAACCTCATGAAGAGAATGGCTGTGTTCGTATTGGGTGTCCTTGCCCTGGGTGTAATGGTGTGGGCGCGGCAGAATGCGCTGCTGATAAATGGAGCAGGCGCCTCCTTCCCAAATCCTATTTATTCGAAATGGTTTGACGAATACCACAAGAAGAACGCTAACATCCAGTTCAATTACCAGTCGGTGGGGTCGGGAGCGGGGATCAAACAGGCAACCGACGGCACGGTGGACTTCGGTGCCAGCGATGGCCCGATGAACGACGAGCAACTGAAAGCGTTTCAGGACAAACGCGGTTCGGGTATCCTGCATTTTCCTACGGTTCTCGGAGCAGCTGTTCCCACGTACAACATTCCGGGCGTGACTGCCGTGCTGAATTTCACTCCGGATGCCCTGGCGGGCATCTTCCTTGGCAAGATCACAAAATGGAATGACCCAGCGATTGCGGGAGCCAATAAGGGTGTGAATCTGCCGGCAAACGACATTGTGGTGGTACACCGGTCAGACGGCAGCGGGACGACGTACATCTGGACCGACTACCTTTCGAAGGTCAGTGACGAATGGAAGAGCAAGGTCGGCAAGAACACTTCCGTGAACTGGCCCGTGGGGCTGGGCGGCAAAGGCAGCGAAGGTGTGACCGGGCTGGTCAAACAGACGCCCAATTCGATTACCTATGTCGAGCTGATCTACGCGGCGCAGAACAATATTTCCTACGGCACCGTCAAGAATTCATCCGGGAACTTCATAAAGGCGGACTTGGCTGGCGTCAGTGCCGCCGCGGCGGGAGCGGCGAAGGATATGCCGAATGATTTCCGTGTGAGCATCACAAACGCTCCAGGAAAAACGGCTTATCCGATTTCCAGCTTCACTTGGCTGCTCATTCCGGCGAAGATTCCAGACGCCGCCAAGCGGGATGCGATTAAAGGCTTCGTGAAGTGGATGTTGGCGGATGGGCAAAACTTCGCAGAAGGGCTCTCCTACGCAAAGCTGCCGAAAGAAGTGGTCGAGAAAGAAAAGAAAGCGATCAACAACATCCAGTAGCAAGCAACGAGGAACGTGGCCACAGCAAAGACAACTCTTCCGAGCGCGGGCCCGGCTATGGGCTCGCGCTCTTTTGCGTCCCGCCTGAGAGACGGGGATGAGATCGCGCGGCTGATCACGATGGTGTTCGCGGCAACCGTCGTGCTGATCACGTTGTTGCTGGTATACGAACTGTGGACGAACTCGGCGCTGGCAAGAGCGAAATTTGGATTTCACTTTTTCGTGACGCGAGTGTGGGACCCGAATATAGACCAGTATGGAGCCCTGCCGTTCATGTATGGGACGCTGGTGACCTCAGTTTTGGCGCTGCTTATTGCCGTGCCCTTGGGAATCGGAGCGGCGATTTTTCTGGCGGAGCTGGCACCACCCCGGATCTCCGACACGTTGCAATTCTTTATTGACCTGCTGGCGGCGGTGCCAAGCGTGATTTACGGGCTGCTGGGAGTGTTCATTATCGTGCCGCTGATGCGGACGGTGATTTTCCCCGGGTTGAACAAGCCCCTGGGCTTTATGCCGTTTTTCAAAGGGCCGTCCTACGGGGTGGGATTCCTGACCGCGGGAATCGTCCTGGCGATCATGGTGATCCCATACATCATTTCTGTTTCGCGCGAGGTGTTGTTATCGGTGCCGCGGGACCAGCGGGAAGCCGCGCTGGCACTGGGCTCAACGCGCTGGGAATCGACTTGGAAGGTGGTGGTGCCCTTCGCCAAGACGGGGATTCTGGGGTCAATTTTCTTGGCGCTGGCGCGAGCGTTGGGTGAAACCATGGCGGTGACCATGGTAATTGGGAACACACCGACCATCAGCGCATCTCTGTTTTCACCGGGAGATTCGATCGCATCGGTGATTGCAAACCAGTTCACGGAAGCTACCGGGGACTTGTATCTGCAATCGCTGGTGGGATTAGGATTGGTGCTGTTCCTGATGACGTTTATTCTGAACGGGCTGGCGCGCTTGCTGATTTTGGTGACGACGCAGAGAGGCAGCGGGGTACCCACCTGATGAATGCCCGCATCAAGTGGCGGCGATTTGTCAGCAACTTCATGCTGACTCTGACAGGTTTGTGCGCACTGGTTTCCGTGAGCGTGCTCTTTCTGATCCTGGGATATTTGCTCTACAACGGTGGCACGTCCATTAACTGGGCTTTCTTCACGCAACTTCCCAAGCCGGTAGGGGAAATAGGCGGAGGAATGGCGAATGCGATCGTGGGAAGCGCAAAATTGTTGCTGGCCGCATCTCTGCTCGGTGTTCCGATCGGGTTCTTGGGGGGAATTTATCTGGCGGAGTTTAGCGGGAGCGCTGTGGCCTCAGTGGTGCGCTATGCAGCAGACCTGCTGAATGGCGTGCCATCCATCGTGATCGGGATTTTCGCATACAGCCTCGTAGTTTTGCCGTTCAAACACTTCTCAACGCTTGCGGGCGCATTTGCCCTGGGATTAATGATGATCCCCATCACGCTGCGAAGCACCGAAGAGTTTCTGAATGGGGTGCCCCGATATTTGCGGGAAGGGGCCATGGCCCTGGGGGCAAGCAAATGGAAGACAATCGCGAGCGTAGTGGTGCCAGCCGCCTACCGGGGAATCCTGACGGCGATTCTGCTGGCGTTGGCGCGGGTGGCGGGGGAGACCGCGCCGCTACTGTTCACGGCATTTGGGAACCGCTACTGGAGCGAGGGGTGGGGGCAGCCGACGGCGTCGCTGCCGGTGATGATCTTTACTTACGCGGTATCACCGTACGACGATTGGCACAGACAGGCGTGGGCGGCGGGACTGGTGTTGCTGGGGTTGATCCTGATAATCAATATTTTGGCCCGGACAATCTTGTCGCGCGGGATAACGGTGCCGAGGTCATGAACATGCAGGCGTCTTCCAAGCCGGGGCTTTCAGTGAATATCGTCACCAACACAGGATCAGTGACGCCGGGGGAAACCGCGACGCTGCCAATGCGGATGACGATATCCAATGTCAATTTCTATTACGGCACCAAACAGATCCTGTTCGACATCAGCATGGGGATTGCCGACAAGCGAGTGACGGCGCTGATCGGCCCCTCCGGGTGCGGCAAATCGACGCTGTTGAGAGCGATGAACCGCATGCACGAGACGGTACACACATCGCGGCTGGAAGGGGAGATCGAACTGGATGGGCAGAACATTCTGGCACAGGACGTGACATCGCTGAGGCGTCGAGTAGGCATGGTGTTCCAACGGCCTAATCCATTTCCGAAGTCCATTTTCGATAATGTGGCCTACGGCCTGCGGATAAATGGCATAAAAGGCTCGACGTCCGAGATGGTGGAAAAAAGCTTGCGGCGCGCGGCGTTGTGGGACGAGGTGAAGGATCACCTGCACAAGTCGGCGTACGATCTTTCCGGGGGGCAACAACAACGGTTGTGCATCGCGCGGGCGCTGGCGGTAGAGCCGGAAGTGCTGTTGCTGGATGAGCCGTGCTCGGCGCTGGACCCGATCAGCACGGCGAAGATCGAGGAGTTGCTGGTGGAGCTGAAGAGCCTGACAACGATCACGATTGTTACGCACAACATGCAGCAAGCGGCGCGCGTTAGCGATTTCACGGCGTTCCTGCTGACGGGGCAGATGATTGAGTTCAGCCCGACGCCGCAACTGTTCACGACACCGAGCGATCCGCGAACGGAGGCGTACATCACGGGACGATTCGGGTAAGGATACGGGGGATTTTGGTTTAAGCGGGCCAGGGAAGCAGATAAGATGCCGGTGGGAAGGGCGCAATGGAACGTCACTTCGAAAAGGATTTAAACGAACTGAAGGAACGGCTGCTGTGGATGGGCAGCCTGGCAGAGCGCGCCGTGCACCAGTCTGTGCACGCGGTGCTGGACACCGATGAACAACTGGCGAAACGGGTGCTGGACGAAGAAGACGCCATCAACGAGCTACAGTTAGAAATTGATGACCGCGTGGTGCAACTTTTGGCGCTACACCAACTGATGGCGGCGGACTTGCGATTTGTGCTGGCGGTTTCCCGGATCAACAACGACCTGGAGCGCATCGGCGATCAGGCAGTAAACGTGGCGCAAGGAGCGCTGCGCATCCTGAGGCATCCGCGGGTGAAGCCTTACGTGGACCTGCCACGGATGACGGAACTGGTGGAAGAACAAGTAAGGAACGCACTGAACGCGGTGGTCCGCAGAGATGTGGAATTGGCGCAAAAGGTGATGGCGACAGACGATCAGGTAGACCATTACCGGGATCAGATTTTTCGCGAACTGCTGACCTATATGATGGGGGATTCGAGCGTGGTCTTTCCGGCATTCGAGCTGATCCTGGTGGCGAAAAACCTGGAGCGGATTGGCGACCACGCCACGAACATTGCCGAGGACGTGATCTACATCGTGCAGGGGCAAGACATCAGGCACCCGTCGGTGGACCGGCGCTGAAACATCAGGCAGCGGACCGAGCAGTGTGAAAATCAGATGCGAGCCGGGCCGCGAATCCTACCAGCGAAGAGCAAGAAAACCGCCAGCATGACACTGAAAATCGAAATGAGCATGCCTAAGGTGCGATCCCAGGTGCGCGTAAAGCGGATGCGGATGGACGAATGTCCAGCGGCGACAGGGATGACCATCTGATTGAAATTGTCGAGGCGATCGGGAACGACGGTCTTGCCGTTCACGTCGACGCGCCAGGCGGGGTAGTTGAGAAGGCGCAGAGCAAGCCGCGCGGGAGCGGGAGAATCGACGCGCAGGGCTTTATCCTCAGTGGTCCACTTATCAATCAAGACGATCGCGGCGGGAGTCTGGGTGTCGTCGGGATCCTCGGGAAGGATTTTCGTTGGCGGAGCTTCAGTGGGAAGGTCCGTGTGGTCGTCGCCCAGAGGATCATATTCGTCCGTGCCATCAAAGCCGGATTCGTCGGTGACGGCTTCCTGGAGAGTGGGTATTTCATCGGCATCCCACCAGGTGTTGTCCACCAGGAACTTCGCGAGAGGAACGGAAAGCAGGAGGAGCAGCGCGAACCAGACCCAAGCGCGACGGCGTTCAAAGGCAGCAGCGAGAAAACAGGCGCCGATCAGAGCGACCATGGACATCCAGCGCCAGGGAAACTGCACGAAGCGAAGTTTGGGAAGGATGCTCCAGAGCGGGGAAGTGAAACGGAGCATAAGCAGAGTCACGGCGGCAGCCAGAAGGAGAAGCGCAGGCCAGGTTTTGCGGCGAGGGTCGCGCAGATCCTCGGAAGAAGCAAAGCGTCGAGAAAGAAGAGCGGAAAAAGCGCACACAAGAATGAGGAGAATAGCGCAAGAGGAAGCGATCCAATTGAACCAGGCGTGCTCGACGTCCGAGATGTAGGTGTAGAGGAAATTTTCGGAGGGCAGGAGTCCGCTGGCAAGGGCCTGGGTGATGTTCACCCAACGCTGCTCATATGCCGCGGGAATCAGATAAAAGCAGGCGAAGCCAAAACCCAGTGCGAGGCCGCTGACACAGCGAATGGCGAGCTTCCAGGAGCGCTGCGTGACGACCGCCCAGGCAAATAAAAGCGCCAGGGAATAACTGGCGATGACCCCGGCGGGGGCGTTGGAGAGCCACACGGCGGCGAAAGGAACGGCGAAGGAAACAATCGCGGAGGATTTGGGCGAAGGCGGTTCGAGGAGATTTGCCAGGCGAAGAGATGCCAGAAGCAAGAGGGGAAAAATTGCACAAGCAAGTTGCTCTGCGAAATCGCTGCGGATGTAGGTTAGCAGCAAAGCATTCGGCTGAATCACGTAAAAGGCGGCGCCGAGGATCGCGGCGCGCTCGCTGACGAGGCGGCGAAGGAGCGAGAAGGCCGAGATTCCGGCGAAGGTTTGAACAAGAACGATGAAAGAAAGCGGGAGCCACATGCCGTGAATGACAAGGCTGAGAGCTCCACCAAGGATCCAGGAAAGCGGCGGGTAGAAAATGAAGCGCGGTTCGCCAAAGCCGTAATTGGCCCAGGCAGTCCAGCGCGGAAAGATTACGCCTTCCTTCCACTGGAAGGCCGCGTCCAGCCAAGAGCCGGCGTGGAAACCAAAATCGTGACCCGAAGCGCTGCCCATCCAAAAAAAGGGCAAGACGATGGCGGCGGAAAGCAAGAATGATACGCCGGCAGCAATGGCCCAGGAAGGGATGCGAGGCTTCGCTTGTAGCGGCGGAGATGGCGGGTGGCCTGTCATCGAGGATTCATGAAATTGTAACCGGAGAAGCATGTGCGAGGCGAGTCTGAGCGAATCGCATGCCAACACTTGGGAATTAAGAGATAATACACGCGATTATGAGCACCGTCAGCACGGGTGTCGAGCCCATCATTGAAGCGCGCAAGCTGGAGAAGTTCTATCCGCAACCGGATGGACAACGCATCCAGGTGATTGCGCCGACGGACCTGGCGATTTATCCGGGACAGATTATCGCGTTGCTGGGGCCATCGGGATGCGGAAAGTCGACCATGTTACGGATGCTGACGGGGCTTTCGCCAACGTCCAGCGGCAATGTTTACTGGCACGGCCAGCCGGTGGCGGGAGAAACGCCGAATGTTTCGATCGTGTTCCAGAGTTTCGCGCTCTTTCCATGGATGACGGTGATTGAAAATGTGGAAGCGCCGCTGGAGGCGCGCGGGGTGACGGAGTTTGAACGACACAAGCGGGCTTTGCGGATTATTGACGCGGTGGGGCTGGACGGATTCGAGTCGGCGTATCCGAAAGAACTTAGCGGAGGAATGAAACAGCGCGTGGGCGTAGCGCGTGCGCTGGTGGTGGAGCCGGAAGTGCTGTTCATGGACGAACCGTTCTCCGCGCTGGACGTGCTGACGGCAGAAACGCTGAGGGGCGAATTGCTGGAATTGTGGCTGGGGAAAAAGATTCCGACGCGGGCGATTTTCATCGTTACACACAATATTGAGGAAGCGGTGGTGCTGGCGGACCGGATCATCGTGCTGGGAAGAAATCCGGCGCACATTCACGCAGAGTTTACCGTAGGCTTGGCCTATCCGAGAGAACACAAAGATCCGCGATTCACGGAACTGGTGGACCAGATTTATCGAGCGCTGACGCGACCGGATCATCCCGAGGCCACACCGGCGGAACTGCAAGGAATCGAGGCGGCGAAACAAAAACGCGCTTTGATGCTGCCGCATACGCGTCCGGGGGGAATCACCGGGCTGCTTGAAATCCTTGTGGACCAGGGTGGACGCGCGAATCTCCATGCGCTCGCGGACGAGTTAAGCCTGGAAGTGGATGCGCTGCTGCCCACAGTGGACACGCTTACAGTGCTGGGTTTTCTGAAACTGGATGAAGGCGTGGCGATCATTACGCCAGACGGCGACGCGTTTGCGAAGGGCGACATTCAGGAACGTAAGCACATTTTCCGTGCTGCTGTGCTGTCGCGCGTTCCATTGCTGCGACAGATGGAACAGGCGCTGAAAGCCAAGGCAAACCGCACCCTGCCGGCGGAGTTCTTTCAAGACCTGCTGGATGAACAATTCAGTGAAGAGGAATCGCAGCGGCAACTGGAAACGGCGATCCAATGGGGACGCTACGCCGAAATTTTCGAGTACGACGCCGCTAGCGGCAAATTGACGCTCCACGAGATCTGATCAACCGTGCCCTCTTCCGCTCCTTTACCGCACCACCACACGCCAGTTCCCCCCGCGTCACCGCAGCCAGCGGGATCCCACCGGGCGTGGGGATTCCTGATTGACATTGTGGTATTCGTTTCTGTCTTCACGGTGATCTTTGGCGTCTTCTCCATCGGACGATCGTGGCTGGGACCCGTGAAAGTAGAGGCAGAGATTTCGCAGAATCCGAGAAGCCTTCCACTCTATGCGATGTACTCCCTGGTGCGGATTTTGGTGGCGTATGCATTGAGTCTCGTGTTCGCGTTGCTTTACGGATATGTGGCTGCCAAATCGAAGCGGGCAGAAGTCGTACTGATTCCGTTGCTGGACATCCTGCAATCGATACCGGTGTTGAGTTTCTTGCCAGGCGTGATGCTGGCGATGGTGAAGCTGTTTCCGAGCCGGCAACTGGGAGTGGAACTGGGATCGATCATCCTGATTTTCACCGGGCAGGTGTGGAACATCGCGTTCAGTTTTTATTCGTCCTTGAAGACGGTGCCGCGGGATTTGCGGGAAGCGGCGATCATTTACCGGTTCAGCCGGTGGCAGAGGTTTCTGGAACTGGATCTGCCCTTCTCGACGATCGGGCTGGTGTGGAACTCGATGATGTCCGTGGCGGGCGGATGGTTCTTCCTGATGGCATGCGAAATGTTCGTGCTGGGCGATAAGGACTTTCGCTTGCCGGGGCTGGGATCATTCCTGCAAACGGCTGCCAGCAACGGAAACACACGTGCGTTGCTGTGGGGCGTGGGGGCAATGGTTGCCGTGATAGTGCTGATGGATCAACTGATCTGGCGGCCGGTGATCGTGTGGGCGGACAAATTCAAGTTTGAGCAAGTGGAAAGCAGCGGGAGCGCGCACTATTCGCTGTTGAACTTCATTCGTAGAGAGTCGTTTCTGATACGGCTGTACCGGCGAATGCTGCATCCAGTTGTGGATTGGATGACGCTGAAGTTCGCAAGCGGAGCGAAACGGGCGGCGGCGACAATTGCCGCGCGGCAAGGGGCACGTCCACGGCAATGGATTGGTTGGGTGTTTGCAGGGTTGGGAGCTCTGGCAGTGGTGTACGGTGTGTATCGCACCGTTGGCGAGTTGGCGGAGTTACACCGGGCGGATTACTTCGAACTTCTGCGGAGTGCGGGCATTACGTTTCTGCGAGTGAATCTGGCGCTGCTGATTGGCGCGATATGGACGATTCCGGTGGGAGTGGCAATCGGGTTCAGCCCGCGGTTCGCGCGATTGATGCAGCCGCTGGTGCAATTGGCGGCATCGATTCCGGCAACGGCGCTTTTCCCGGTGATCCTGCTGGTCTTGATTCGGCTGCGCGGAGGCGTGGAAATCGCGGCCATGCTGCTGATGTTGCTGGGCACGCAATGGTACATCTTGTTCAACGTGATTGCGGGAGCGATGGCAATTCCGACGGATCTGAAGGAAGTATCGCAGATATTCCGGTTTGATTCGTTTGACAGGTGGCGGCACCTGATTTTGCCCGGGATTTTCCCGTACCTCGTGACGGGATTGGTGACCGCTTCGGGTGGCGCGTGGAACGCCAGCATTATCGCGGAATATTTTCATTTTCAGGGGCGCATCGTGCAAGCGCCGGGGCTGGGCAGCACGATCAGCAGCGCGAGCGACGCAGGCCGTTTCAATGTGCTGCTGGCCTCGACGCTGATCATGGCCGCGGTGGTGGTGCTGATCAACCGGTTGGTATGGCGGCGGCTGTACCGGCTGGCTTCGACACGATTCAAGCTGGAAACATGAGCGTGCACGGGTTCGGCAACAAAACTACTTCCGAGTGAGCTCCCTGCTCAAATAAATGATTTGGCCGACGTGATGGTAGAGGTGCGAGGCGCAGCGCAAGAAAATGGTGAAGCGGTCGTGGGCCTCGGGTTCACGTTCGGCAGTGTAGGCGGCGCTCCAACTGGCCTCCGATTGCGATTCAATGGCAGCGATGACCATGGCGATGGCGTCATCGAATTTGCGGAGGACTTCCGATTTGGAGGGGCGGCGCGATTCGGTGAATTCCAGATCGCGATTGCGGACGTAGCCAGTGCCGGCGACCTGCGCGCCGATGTAATAATTGAGGTTGCCGGTGAGGTGGAGAACCAGGTGGCCGATGCTGTTGCCGAAAGAAAAAGGATTTCGCCAGAATTGCTCGTCGCTGAGGGGATCAACCCATTTGTGGAGGTTAGCGGCCCGGTCACGATATTCCTGGGCAAAGGCGGTCGTGACTACAATCGATAGCTGGCTCATGACGCGATCCCACTCCCGTCAATGAGATGCCGCGACGCGGTCATTGCGGTAGATGACGCCTTCTTTCATGACGAAGAAGACGTGTTCGGTCTGGCGAATGTTTTGCAAGGGATCACCGGGAATCGCGACGACATCGGCGAGTTTGCCGGATTCGAGCGTGCCGATTTTGTCAGCCAAGCCGAGGAGATCGGCGTCCGAGGAGGTCCCGGCCTTGAGCGCATCAATGGGCTTCATGCCAAGGTCCACCATCTGGTGAAACTCTTCTGCGTTTCGTCCGTGAGGATAAACGGCGGCGTCGGTGCCAAGTCCAATTTTGACACCCTTGGCGAGGGCGCGTTGAAAGGTAGAGTGGATGGCGTTGGTAGCGGCGTGGGCTTTGGCGGCGATGGCCGGGGGCACGTAGACGCCGCGATCAAACATTTCCTGGAGCCCCTGAATGGCCATGAGGGTGGGCACAAGGTAGGTGCCGTGTTGCTTCATCATGTCCAAAGCTTCGTCATCGAGGAAGCTGCCATGTTCGATGGAATCGATGCCGGCTCGGATGGCGCGTTTGGCGGCTTCCGCGCCGTGGGCATGAGCTGCGGTCTTGCGGCGGAGGGCATGGGCTTCATCAACGATGGCGTTGAGTTCTTCTTGTGTGAGTTGAGGCGTGTCTACATCGTCGGTAGGAGAAAGCACACCGCCAGAGGCGCAGACTTTGATCATGTCCGCGCCATATTTGTGGTCAAGGCGGACGGCGTAACGCGCTTCATCCGGGCCGTTGATGACGCCTTCCAGGGGGCCAGACTCGTGGCCGAAAAGGCCCTGGCGAAAACCATCCTCAAAATCGCAGTGGCCGCCCGTAGCACCCAAGGCATGTACCGTGACAAGCATGCGTGGACCCGGCACAACACCATCGCGAATGGCGTTGCGCAAACCAACATCGAGATAATCGTGGGAGCCGACGTCGCGAACAGTGGTGAAACCGGCCATTAAGGTAACACGGGCGTTGACGCTGGCGTCCAGGGCTTGTTCGGCGACGGTTTTCTGCAGGCGATCGAGCTCCTCTCTGCGGAAATCGTCGGAATAGGGCATGGTGAGGTGGGTGTGCGCATCAATGAAGCCCGGGAGAAGCGTGGCATCGCCGAGGTCGATTATTTCAGCGCCTGCGGGAATGCTTGCGGCGGAGCCCACGCCGGCGATCTTGCCGTCGGTGACAACAACAATGCCCGGGGTAACCAGGGAATTGCTCTTGCCATCAAAGAGACGAGCCGCCTTCAAAACGTAGGTTTTGCTGGCGGGCTTGTGATCCTGTCCAAATCCCGGCGCCCAGAAAAAGAAGAATAAAAGAAGAACGCGGACAAACGTGTTGCGCATGGTGTGCTCTCCAGGGAATGCGTCCGTCAAGACGGAAGGGAGAATGTACCTTGATCGCCGGGAATGTCAAGAATCATCGCCGGTGAAACAGGAATTGTGCGAGATTCAGGAAACCCCGTGCATGAAAGTTGAGGAAAGCGACGTGGTTGGTGTTCCCACAATGCGCATACGGAAATGCAATGACGCACCCGTGCGGGCGGAGGGCGCGTATGTCCTTTACTGGATGATCAGCAGCCGGAGACTGTACGGGAACTTCGCGCTGGACCGCGCGCTGGAGCACTGTGTGGCATTGAGAAAGCCGCTCGTGGTGTTTGAAGCGCTGCGAATCGGCTACGCATGGGCAAGCGACCGGCTGCACCGGTTTGTGCTGGAGGGGATGGCCGACAATGCACGGACGTGCGCGAAGAACGGCATTTGCTACTACCCGTATCTCGAACCGGTGAAGGGTGCGGGGAAGGGACTCCTGCAAGCGCTTGCGGAAAGGGCCAGCATCGTCGTCACGGATGAGTTTCCGTGTTTTTTTCTGCCGCGGATGGTGGCGAGCGC
>CAYOOS010000033.1:13327-18656 GCA_964405585.1 uncultured Acidobacteriaceae bacterium
GAGATTGTGCGGCGTGAGAAGTGGAATCCGGAAAAACTTTCCCTGCGCGCAAACGGCAGCCGCGAGGGATGGTGGAATATGAGCCGGAGCGCGGCGAGCTTTTTGGATGAACTGATCACGTGGAGAGAAGTGGGGTTTAACTTTGCGGCGAATCTCGCGGATTACGACCAGTTTGGATCGCTGCCGGAATGGGCACAGAAAACACTGAAGAAGCACGCCAAGGACGAACGGGAGTACGTGTACACACTGAAGGAATTCGAAGAGGGCCAGACGCACGATGTATTGTGGAATGCGGCGCAGATGCAACTGGTGCGTGAAGGGCGGATTCACAATTACTTGCGCATGTTGTGGGGCAAGAAGATTTTGCAGTGGACGCGCTCGCCGCAAGAGGCAGCCCAATTCATGATTGAATTGAACAACAAATATGCACTGGACGGACGCGACCCCAATTCGTACAGCGGGATATTCTGGGTGCTGGGGCGATACGACAGGCCGTGGGGGCCGGAGAGGCCCGTGTTCGGGACGATCCGGTACATGAGTTCGGAGAATACGGCGCGCAAGTTTTCAGTGAAGGGCTACATCCGCAAATACGCGTCTGAGATTCCAGTGCAGAAAGGACGGAGTTTGAAACTTGAGCGCGGTTTGCGGCGTCCAGCACGGGTGATTTGATAAATTGCGCGGGTCTTGCCTGATTGAGTTGCGCGCGGCGTTTGCAGGAGCGGAGCTGGCGGACGTGTCGCGTTAGGGATAGGGTAGTAGGCGAAGGAAAGGAGTATTGGCGATGGGAAACCATGCGTGCCCGTTGTGCTTTGCGAAAGTGCCGCGAACGTTGATTTTGACGAACTCGCTGGAGGTGAATTGCCCGGCGTGCCACACGGAGCTGGAAGTTTCCCGAGGGAGCCGCGTGCTGGCTTCGTTTGTGGGAGTGCTGGCGGGTTATGTGGCGGCCCAGTTCGGCAGACACGCAAGTGAAACAGCGCAATGGACTTTACCAACCGTTGCGGCGTTCTTGGCTTTTGGAATTTGCTCTGCATTCGCGCTTCTGGTGTTCTCTGATCTGGTGGTGCGTCCGAAGATTTTCCCCACCGCTTTTCCACATATTCACGCGTAACAGCCCATCCGTACTATTGACGCTCTGATGACCCCCTCGGACACTGGAATGAGGATGGCGAGCTACTCGCATTTTCTGGGCCGTCGGGTCAATGTGCAATACCGGGCAGGAGATATTCTCGTGCCCGCATCCGGGACGTTTGTGGCGGATTCCGGCCGGTCCATATTTCTGGAGCAACACATTGAGCAGCGGGGGAAGCGCAGCTACTTCCGCTGGGAAATTCCTTACGGCTACTTGCATCGCATTGAAGAAATGAGCGAACCCGAAGCGCGGGCCATTGGAGTTGCTGCCCCGGAACTCCCTGGGCACGTGGCGCCGGCTGCGGGCGCGGCGCAAGCTCCATCGGACGCACGCGCCCTGCTGCGAATACGGCCACGCCCGAAGACCGCCTGACCAGCGTAGCTTTCCCACACAGCAGCGAAGAATCGGCTACAATTTTCTGGCATTGGCGCGGCTGGCAAGAGTGAAGCCTGCACCGGGAGGAATTCTGTGAGCGTTGCTTCGACTTCGCGAAAGATCGGTCTGGTTGGACTTGGGCTGATGGGGCGCCCGATGGGTATGAACTTGTTGAAGGCGGGGCACACACTTAGCGTGTGGAACCGGACGGCATCGCGTGCGCAAGAATTGGTGGCGGCAGGCGCGAAGTTGGCGATGACGCCTCGAGAGGCTGCGGCGGAGGCGGAAATTCTGCTGACGATGGTGAGCGATCCTCCGGCATTGGAAGAGGTGCTGTGGGGCCACGAAGGCAAGAACGACGGAGCGTTGGGAGGGTTGCGGGCGGGAAGCATCTACATCGATTCGAGCACGATCTCTCCGGCGCTGGTGCGGAAGATTGCGGCGGCTTGCGCGGAACGACAGGTGCGGTTCTTGGATGCGCCAGTGACGGGCGGGGATTGGGGAGCGCGTGAAGGGAACCTGGTGTTCATGATCGGAGGAGACGCGACGACGTTGAAGGAAGTGGAGCCGATCCTCGGGGTGATGGGCAAGAAGTGGTTTCACCTGGGGCCGAATGGAGCAGGGCAAACAATCAAGCTGGCAATGAATGGGATTCTGGCGTTGCAGGTGGGGGCAATGGCGGAGGCGCTGGCGCTAGTCACACGAGCGGGGCTGCGCGGAGAGCAACTGGTAGAAGTGATGCAGGCGAGCATGGCGCGTTCCGGGGTGCTGGATGTGAAGTCGCCGCTGATGGTCAAGGGTGATTACAAACCGAGCTTTCCGTTGCGGCTGATGCATAAGGACCTTGGTTTGATGCTGGACTTGGCGAACCAACTGGGAGTGGCGTTGCCGGCGACTGCAGCGGCGCGGGAAGTGTACAGCTGTGTGAAGGGCGAGACGAAGGAAGATGTGGATTATTCGGCGGTGATGAAGTTCTGGAAAGAATAGATGATGGGAAATCGGAGCGGCAAGAGGCTGGGCTTAGTGATTCGGATACGCGACGAGTTCTGTCACTAAACGGGGGAAAAACCGCAGGGCTCGGGGACTCTCCCTGCGCTACAGGAACAAGAAGACGGGGCAGATGGTCTCTGCCCCGTTTCAATTTTCAAGTTGCGATGTGAAGGCGCGAAGCTATTTCAGCGGCTTCGGCGAGAAAAAGCCGATGGGGAGGTCGCGCGAAGTGCGCAGGCCCGATGGCGCTTCCAAAATAGCGGGAATGGAGTTGACGGCCACGGAAGCAGTGGCAATGTCTCCATGGGAGCCGCCGGGAATGATCAGGCTGATATTGGGATGGCCCTTGAGTTCAACGGTGTCGGCGGGGTCCTTCGCGCCCACGTACATTTGAAGTTCCATGTAGATGAGTTCCTTGCCGCCTGAAAGACCACGAGCGATTTGATGGACGCCAGCGGCTTGTCCCGCTTCGACGGTGAAGAATTCCGTTTTGACAAGTTCGGTGGCTACTTTGGGTTCGATTGTTTCGATGATCTCGTCCACCGGGAGACCCAGGCTGTCCGCAACCATGGCGACCGATTCGGGAAGGCCCACGTGCTTGATTACACCTTCCTTCACCTTGGCGCGGAATTCTTCCACGGTCATGCCGGCGCCAATTTTTTTCTGCAAGGGCAGGCGGCGCTTTGAGGCATCGACGATGCGCAGCGCCTTGGCATGCTCGATGCGCTGAGAAACGGCGGCCAGGGTGACAACCAGCTTGTCCATGACAAAGCCGGGATTGATGCCGGTGCCGACCAGGGCAACGCCAGCATCCTTGGCGGCCTTGTCGAGTTTTTCGGCCAACTCAGGATGTGTGCGATAGGGATAGGAAAGTTCTTCGCAAGTGGAAACGACGCAGGAGCCCACATCCAAACAGGCGAGAAGCTGATCCATGACCTTAGGGAGAGACGACGAAGTGGTGTGCATGACGACATCGGCGGATTGCTCCAGGACGCCCTTAGCGTCGCCGGAAACACGAATACCCCACGGGGCGTCGCTGGCGCCGACAACTTCGCCGAGATCCTTGCCGACCTTGGCGGGATCCGTATCAATGGCGCCTACAAGAATGACGGACTCCTTTTCGCGAAGAAGCTTCACGATGGAGGCCCCAATGGGGCCTATTCCGTACTGGATTGCACGTATTTTCTTTTTCACGGTTATCTCCGATTCCTTCCTCTACTGCGAGCGCACAGAGCGGCAATTCGCTTGGAGCGAACCCTTAAGCGTACTGGAATTCAGCGGGCCATTCAATCAGAGCGAGTTTGTTGCCGCTTTGCGGGCGCCAACGCATAATGGTGGAAACGACGGCACAGGTCAGGAGAGGAAGCAGACCATGAAGGCGCAGAAGCTGAGCGAAAGCGAAATACAAAGCCAATTGAAAAGCTTAAAAGGATGGAGTCTGGAGAACGGTAAATTGCACCGCGCGATGGAGTGCAAGGATTTTGCGGCCGCGTTTGGAAAGATGACGCAGGTGGCGCTGGTCGCGGAGTCGATGAATCACCATCCGGAGTGGTTCAATGTGTGGAACAAAGTGGTGATCGACCTGAACACACACAGCGTCCAGGGGATCAGCAATCTGGATTTCGAACTGGCGGGGAAAATCAATGAGATCTTCGGGAGCTGAATTTCGCTTCACGCAAAGATGATCGGCGCCCATCAATCCGAACGGCGATGGAAGGGGCTGCTTCTCATCGGCGGGCGATGGCTGGTGGCGATTGCGGTGCTGGGGATCCTGCTGCATTTTCTGCCGGTGCAACTGCTGAGTGCGGCAATCCAGCGGGTGCCAATCACGCAATTCCTCCTCATCCTGATGGGTTACTTGTTGGCCCACACGGCGGGAGTGGTGAAATGGCGGATGATGGTGAACGCGGCTGGCGCGCGACTGGATTATGCGACCAGCGCACAGTGTTACACCGGCGGCCTGTTCGCGACGCTGTTTTTGCCTTCGATTATCGGTGGAGACGTGGTGCGATTGGCCGTGGGTCTGCGCCGGAGTCCAAATCCAGCGGCCGTGCTGGCCGGAAACGTCGCGGATCGTTTTCTGGATATGAGCGCGCAGGCTGGGCTGGTGTTGCTGGGCGTTTTGCTACTGCCGGGTGCGGTCCCCGTGGGTTTGCGGAGTCAGGCACGGCATGCGGTGTATTGGTTGGCGGGGATCGCCACAGTCGCGATCGTCCTGCTCGTACTGTTGTACCGGCCATTGCTGCGAGGAAGATCGGTGCGATTCCGGCGATGGCTGGCGCGTTTGCGATCTGCATTGCGAAGCGTTTCCCGACGTCCAGGGATTTTATTGATCGGATGGATTCTGGCAACCGCGATTCAGACGACGTTTCTGGCGCTGACAGCATTGGTTGCGAGCTTCTGTGGACTGTTTCTATCTCTGCGAGATTGGCTATTTGCTTGGCCGTTGGCAAAACTTGCGGCACTGTTGCCGCTGACGCAAGGTGGAATTGGAATCAGAGAAGCGGCGTTGGTGGGATTACTGTCCCCTTTTGGTGCAGCACCTTATCTGGTTCTTGCTTCGGGGCTTGTCTGGGACGGAGTGGTGATAGTTGGAGGGCTGATGGCGGGCATTGTGGCGTTCCTGCTAGGCCGGAGGAAAGTAGCGCCGCAGACCCTCTAAAGTTTTCTAAGATGCTCGAAAAAGTCTTGACACATCCATAGCAGACTACGAAAATGAATTCCCCCTCGTGAAAGTCTCCCCCTTTCTCGCAAGCTGATGCCGTTGTCTCTTTATACCGTTGTCGCCAGACACGTGTAGCTTTCATTGCTGATGAAAGGTTTTCGTCATGG
>CAYOOS010000034.1:0-18529 GCA_964405585.1 uncultured Acidobacteriaceae bacterium
CATTGCCCGCAAGTACATCGTGCCGGATGAAGGAACGCTGGACCTGGCGCTCATGTTCGTGCCCAGCGAAACTGTCTACTACGAACTGCTGATGAGCGAGGATTCCAAAGGGCAGGCCGTTGACGCGTACTGCCGCAGCCGCAATATTATCGCCGTCTCCCCCAATACGCTCTACGCCCATCTCTGCGTCATCAGCATGGGTCTGAAAGGCATGCAAATCGAAGAGAACGCCAAGCGTCTGTCGGAAAATCTAGCCGGCATGCGCAAGCAGTTGGATACCTTCAGCGAGTATTTTGAGAAGATTGGCACGCACTTGAAGAACGCCCAGCAGAGTTATACCGAAGCGGACAAGCGCCTGGACAAGGCTTCCAACACGCTAGCCTCTCTGCTCACCGCCACCGAAACCGCTTCGCCCGTTTTAGAAGACACGCAGGCCGCCTTGGCGCTGTCTCCCACCGCCGCAAAAAAATCCGCCTGAATTTCTTGGAGTGCGGTCCCGCAACCGCAGGACCGCTTTAACGGTCGAGCACCGGCGCGGCGGCTCTTAAGGTCGCGGCGCACCCACCGGCGCCACCAGTCGAATCGAAATCATAAAACTTCCACGCAATTTCCCAAGCAGCGCAAAGCGCGCCACATTCTCCGCCCCACCGGAAGATTCCGCGCGCACTGTTGTTCCTCCCAACAATTCCGCAACCTCTGGCGCAAGATTCCGCGCTTCCAGGTTGATCTTCGCCGTGCTCCCTCGCACGTGCACCTTTAACTCGCGGTGTTCTCCCGGCGCCATTGTCGCGCCGCTCGCCTCCAGCTCCAGGCTTACGAATAGGACCGTGAACGCAGCTGACTTGCGCGTTCCGCAACTCACCTCCACTTGCGCGGGCCCCGACTCGATCTCCGCCGGAGGCAACACCGCAAGGTACGCCGGGGAAGCCGCCAGCACCAATCCGGGCTGGCCTCCGATATTTACTTTATTGGCGTCCGCATCGCCGCAAAAGCCGTGCCCTGAGATCTCAAAGCGATCACTCACCGTCGCGATGCGCGGCACCAGGGATACTTCCTGCGAGCCGGAAGGAACCTCGCTGGGCGAGAGGATAACGGAAGTCAGCCGCCCGGCGCGCCCTTCAATCGAAGCAAAGATCACGCCAGGATTCAGCGGTCCCACAAACAGAGCCCGCCCCGTCTGATCTGTCGTAACCTTGTCTCCGTTTGAAAAGACCACCGTCACACCCGGGGTCAATCGCCCATTCACGTCCAGCACCGCCAGCGTTGAGCGTTCCCCGGTGACGATTTTTCGTGGCAGCAACAATATCCGTGCCCCGGAAGCCGCCGGTGCCTGTTGCGACCGGCAAACTCCGGCCACGCCACAAAGCACCGTCAATCCGATGATTCCTTTTTGAACCTGCCGCCAAGTTATCCGCACACCGCGATTGTAGTGGAGTTTTCTCTTCCACAGAAGTGCCCTCCCCTCCGGGGATTACTCCCAGGCCTTTTCCTCGTATCTTTCTGTCCCCGCCTGCGCAGTTTCGGTTATTCTTCCCAACTGGCCTATCGGCCAGTGTGGCTAATCAGCGAGTAATCACTTGGGTGCAAAGGCTTTCCTGAGGGCTGGGCCTCTGCTAGCGTGGACCATACGGGACTTGCGGGTGTGTCCGCGCAGGGGGTGCTACGCGTGCTCACAGAGAGCTTGGAAGGAGCGGGTGTGCAGATCGTTAGCGACGGCTTGACGGATGTGGGACGCGTGCGCGCCAACAACGAGGATTCCTTCCGCATCCTCGATCCGCTCCACCTCTTCGTCCTCTCCGATGGCATGGGCGGCGAAGCCCACGGTGAAATTGCCAGCTCTCTAGCGGTCGAGACCATCGTCAAATACTGCTCCGATGAAAAGGAAGATTCCAACGCTACCCTTACCGGCGCTCCCAGCGACCATTGGGCGGCGAAAACGAAGCGCTTGCAGAGCGCCGTGCACCTCGCCAATCTCAAGATTTTTCAATCCGCGCAGAAACACCCCGAGCAGCGCGGCATGGGCGCCACACTTACCGCCGCATGGTTCGATGGCGGCCGCCTCAGCGTCGCCCACGTCGGCGACAGCCGCGCCTACTTGTTGCGTGGCGGCGCGCTTCAGCAACTCACCAACGATCATTCCCTTGTCGCCGAACAGGTTCGCCGCGGCATCATCACGCCTCAGGAAGCGGAAGCCAGCGACATGCAGAGCGTTCTGCTCCGCGCCCTCGGTGCTCATTCCGACGTTGAAGTGGACGTGGATGAAGTCGCCATCTATCCCCGCGACATGCTTCTCATGTGTTCCGATGGCCTTACCCGCATGGTCACCGAACCCGAAATTGCCGGTACCATGCAGGCGGAGACAAATCCCACTACCGCGGCCAAGAAACTGATCGAGTTGGCCAACGATCGCGGCGGCATTGATAACATTACTGTCATCGTCGCGCGCTTCCAGGAAGAGTCCAAAGGTTGGTTTTCCTGGATGCGCCGCGGCTCGGCCAAAAAAGACTAGACCTCCGCAGGAGGATTTGCATGGCGAAGCTCAGCCTGATGTTTGAAAACAAGTTGGTGAAGGAAGTCCCCATCGGCAGCCGGCCCGTCAGCATTGGCCGATCGCCGGATAACGATCTTCCGATCGACAATCTCGCCATCTCCAATTACCACGCCCGCGTCTATTTCGAAGGCGGCCGGCTCGTCGTCGAGGATCTCGATAGCCTCAACGGCACCTTCGTCAACGATCTTCGCGTCGAGCGCGCCACGCTCCACGATGGCGATTCCATCTGGATCGGCAAGCATCACATCAAGGTCGACGCCACCGCCGATGCCGCTATCCCCTGGGACACCGGCCGCAAAGCCGCTGCTCCCAAGATCAACGAAACCATGGTCCTCGATACCAAGGCGCGCCGCGACATGCTCTCGCAAGCCGCCGCCATGGGCGAACGCTCGCAATTCTCTCCCGGCCGCGCAAAAATGCCCACGCTCGTCGTGCTCAGCGGCAAGGTCAATCAGAAAGAATATGTGCTGACCAACAAACTCACCGTCATCGGCAAATCCCCCATGGCCACGGTCCGCCTGCGGGGCTGGTTCAAACCTCCCATGGCTGCCCAGATCAATCAGCGCGACGACGGGTATTACCTTGGCACCGGTGACAAGGTTCCCACGGTCAATGGCACGCCCATTCCCGGCACCGTGCGCCTCAACGATGGCGACCTCATCGAAGTTTGTGGCGTTCGCCTGAATTTTATTTTCCGGGAGTAGCCTTACCCAACGATGCCCACTCCTCCCGAAGGAGTTCGCTCCGCGCGGTACGTTTTTCGTTTCCGCGAATTGCTCTCCTCCTGGTGGGAGCATCGCGCCTCTTTCTTCATCAGCGTGGCCATCACTTTAGTCGCCTTGGTGATTTATTTCTTCAGTTTTGTCGGCGACCGCAACACGCCCCTGTTTGATTTTCTGAAGCGCTTCGAATACAGCACTCTCGATACGCGCTTCCGCTATCGCCCCACGCGTTATACTCCGCCCGATCCGCGCATCGTCGTGGTGGCCATTGATCAGCGCTCCCAGGAAGTCCTCGGCAAGTGGCCCTTCTCCCGCAAATATTTCGGCGAAATGCTGGACGCTCTGCGCGAGGACGGCGCCAAGGTCGTTTCCTTTGACATCACCTTCGACAAGCCCGATCAGACGGTTCTGCCCATCCGCGCGCTCTGGGCCAAACTCGAAGCCGACAAGAAGGCAGGCCATCCTCCCGATCCAAAGCTCGAAGCTCAGGTCCTGGAACTCGCGAAGCAATTTGATGCCGACGCCCGGTTCGCCGCGGCCCTTCGCCGCTTCGGTCCGGTTGTCCTCGGCAATTTTTATTTGATGCCGCAGGAAATTCAGGGTATTGATAGCGCCACTCTGGACAATTATGCGGCCATGGTCCAGTGGTATTCCCTGAATCGCAATGCCATCCATCCGGCCACTGGTAAAGCCGATTTCGCCGCTCTGCTCAATAACTATCAGTTCGAGGGAACGCTGTACTCCGCCACGATCGCCAACATTCCCGAACTTGCTCCTCCCGATAACGACGAGAAGACCGCCATCGGCTTCTTCAATATCTCTTCCGACGCTGACGGCGTCTTGCGCCGCGCTTTGCTCATTCTGCCCTTCGGCCGCACCAACAATCCCGATGATTTCGATCTCTACGGCTCTCTTGAAGTGCAGACGCTGCGACTCTATTTAGGCCTGAAAACTGACCAAGTCACCGTCAACTATGGCCCTGCTGGCATCGAAACGCTGCAATTCGGCGACAAGCTTACTGTGCACCCCGATTGGCTTGGCCGCATCATCGTGAATTACCGCGGCCCCGCGAACACTTACCCCTACCATTCCATCGCCGACGTGGTTCAGCGCAAATTTGCGCCCGGCACCTTCAAGGACAAAATCGTCATCGTCGGTGCTTCCGCAACCGGCATCGGCGATCTGCGCACTCCGCCCTACGGCGGCATCAGCTATCCGGGACTCGAAGTCCACGCCAACGTCATCGACAATATGTTGAACAATTCTTTTCTGATTCGCGGCGTGCATCAGGAACTTCTCGATCTCATCCTCATTTTTGTGTTCGGCATTCCTCTCGGGATTGCTCTCGCTCTCGTCTCCCCGCGTGGTATGTGGTTTGGCCTGGCCCTGCTGATTCCGTTCGCCGCGCTCATCTACATCGCGTTCTTGCACGGTTGGTGGCTCAACTTCACTTTGCCGGCCGGCACGCTCACCGCGAATGTCATGCTCGTTTCTCTCTATCGCGCCCTCGTGGAGGAAAAAGAAAAGCGCAAGGTGCGCTCCGCCTTTGGCCAGTATCTCAGCCCCGAAGTGATTCGCCGCCTGCTCCTGAATCCGCAACTCGTCGAACCGCGCAAGACCGACATCACCGTGATGTTCAGCGATATCCGCGGCTTCACCACCATCTCCGAAAAACTCGACGCCCAGGAACTTGCGCTCTTCCTCAACGGCTATCTTTCGGACATGACGCGCATCGTCTTCGACACGCAAGGCACTTTGGATAAGTACATCGGTGACGCAGTGATGGCTTTCTGGGGCGCGCCTTACGAGGATCCCGGCCACGCTGCGCGCGCCTGTACCGCCGCACTTTCCATGATGCGGCGCGTCCATGAATTGCAAAAGAAGTGGGAATCCGAGGGTAAGCCCAAGCTGGATATCGGCATCGGCCTAAATTCCGGCGTCGCCAGCGTCGGCAATATGGGTTCGGCGCTGCGTTACGGCTACACTGCGCTCGGTGACGCTGTGAATCTATCCTCGCGCCTCGAAGGCCTAAACAAGGATTACGGCACGCACATCCTCGCCAACGAATCCACTTACGCCGCCGCCCGCGACGCCGGCTTCCTCTTTCGCGAACTCGATAGTATCCGCGTCAAGGGCAAGCTTCAGCCCGTCACTATCTACGAATTAGTCGGCCGACTTTCCGAACTCCAGCAGGATCCCGCCTTCCCCGATTTGCAGCAGTGCTTCGTGCAATTCGCCGCGGCCCGCCAACTTTATCTCCACCGCCAGTGGCCCGCAGCCCAGCAAGCCTTCCAATCCATTCTCGATCATTGGCCCAACGACGGCCCCTCCCGCATGTACTGGAAGCGCTGCCAGGAATATCTATTCGACGAACCCCCCGCCTCCTGGGACGGTGTCTTCACCATGACTCACAAATGAGCTCTCTCCTTCGTCTATCCTGCCGACCCGCTTCCTGGGAAAGGGTTTTCTTCTCCGGAAGCTGAAAACTTAGAACTGAAAACTGAATACTCTTGGTTTACCAGCGCCTACTTCTTTTCTTCCACTTCAATCAAATTGTCTTCGGGCTGGCGGTCAATCAGCTTGTTGTAAGGATCGATCCCCGCAAACGTCGGCTTTTCGTCCACGACAAACTCCACCGTGGATTTCCCCGTGCCAAATCGTTGCTTTTCCACGTGCAGCGGCTTCAAGTGCTCCTTCGATCCGCTGAACACGCCCACTTCCACCAGGTCGTTCATCTCCATCGGTGTTTCGTTTCCGGAGCCATCCGCCTGTTTTTTCTCCGTGCTCACGTTCAGCGTCACGCGGTACTTGTTGCCCGCTTCCGATTTCGCCACCGCCGAAACGGCGCGGTTGTCGTACAGCACGATGGACTCGAACATATCCGTCACCATATATTGCAAATCCGGCGGCGTAGCTTCCCGCATGGCCGCAACAAATCCCCGCGTATCCGGGTAAGGTCCCTGCGCATATTTGTTCTTTTCCAGAAATCCGCGCAACGCCGCGTTGAGCTTGTCCTCGCCGATGTAGTCGCTCAGCGCATACATCACCAACGAGCCTTTCCGGTACCACACGTACGGCTCGCGTTGCACCAGCGCCAGCGGCGGTTCGTGCCTCGTTTCTCCAGCGCGTCCCCGCAAGTAACCGTCCAATTCATACTTCAGGAATTTGCGCATGCTGTCGTCGCCGTATTTCTTTTCCATCACCCGCAGCGCCGAATATTCCGCCAGCGTCTCGCTCATCATGTTGGAGCCCTGCGTGTCGCTTCCAATCAATTGGTGGCCCCACCATTGGTGCGCCAATTCGTGCGCATTCACGAAATAAACCAGGTCCAGATCGTCCTTCTTCTCTAGCCGCTCGATGAACCCGATGCCTTCCGAAAAAGGCACGGTGTTGGGAAAGGATTGCGCAAAGCTGCGGTAGCGCGGAAACTCCAGCACGCGGTATTGCTTGAACTGGTAGGGCCCAAAATTCGTTTCGTAATAGTCCAGCCCCGCCTTCGCCGCTTCCAGCATCTTGTCCAGATTGTATTCGTGGCCCGGCTGGTAGTAGACCTCCAGCTTCACATCTTTCCACGCATCCCGCCTCACCGCGTAGCGCCCGCTCAGGAACGAAAAGAAGTTGTTCATGCGCGTATCGCCCATGGTGTACTCGAAATAATGCCGCCCGTTTTCCGTCCACTCCTTTTCCAGGTAGCCCGGCGCCATGGCGATCTGCTCCGGCGAAGTGCTAACAACACAATGGAAGGTGACCCACTCCGAATCCGGCGTGAACAGGTTCAAATTCGAGTAATAAGGATCGCCCGGCAGCGCCATCTCTTCCAGTTCCGGCAGTTTCTCCTCGCGCCGCCGCACCGGCTCGTCCAGTTCCATTGCCTGGACGTATCCGATCTGCGGAAAATAGTCGCGGTCAAAAAACGTTCCGTTATATGCAAATTCCGCCCGTTCGCCGCCATCCTTAAACCCATGCGGCGTGTAAGACGACCGGAAATCCATGCGCAAACTCTCACCCGGCTGCAGCGGCTGCTCCAGCTTGTAGATTTCGTAAAAGTGTTTCTTGTCGCTCAGGGTGTTGTGAAAAGGTCGGTCAAACTTGACCTCATCCACGGATTCGCGCGATTCCGTCACGTGGATATCCTCGATGGCTTTGTCCGTGTGGTTCACCAGCGTGTAATGGCCCGCTCCGCTGAACGCCCGCCGCTCCGGATACATCTCCACATTCACATCCACGGCGGTTACTTTCGGCTGCGGCAGCCGCTCGTACTTCTTGTACAGCCGCTCATACTCCGCCTGCAGGTGCCGGCCCATCTTTTCCGTGCGGTACTCGTTCAGGCTATGCGCGTTGTACGCGAACCATCCTCCGGCCGCAATCGCCAGCACCACGAAAATGACGGCATATCCCGCTGTGCGCGGAAACCGCTCGCGAAACTGCCGCAAGCGAACGGGCACCAAAAGCTCTGTCCCGCGCCTCGCAAACAGGATCGCCACCACACCCAGCAGCCCGCCAACCATCAGCCAATACACCATGATGGAAGCGAGGGCCCCCACAAAATGCCCGTACCCGTTCATGTCCGAATAGGTGTACGGCGTGATCTCTCCATAGAGAATCAGCCGATTCTCAATGCCGTAGCGGTAGAACACGGGTATCAGAATAAGGAAGCCGATTACCATCGCGTGTCCCACGAACTTGTTGCTCACCATCGTGTGCACAAAAAGCGCCAGCAGAATGATCATCACAAACTGCGGCAACGCGATCAGGTACAGTTCCTTGAAGTACTGCAGCAATTCGTAGTGGTAATAGCCTTTCACCGTCTGCATCAACACGCCCACGACCGCCACGATGCTCAACAGCACAAACTCCACAATGCACAACGCGAAAAATTTGCTGAGCCAATCCGTCCAATCGCGCAGCGGCAGCGCGTCATGAATCTGGTCGAATCGCACATCGCGTTCCCGCCAAATCAGTTCGCCCGCATAGAGCACGGCCACAATGTACAAAAACAGGCTTGCCCCCCCCTGCAGCACGCTCAGCATCAAGTAGGTGACCGGCCAGACCTTTACCCCGCTCACTTCTCCGGCGAAATAGCCGTTGATCGCGCAAAAGATGACCATCAGCAGTGCAATCGCCCAAAACGGTATCTCGCGTAGAATATTCTGCGTGCGCAGCCGCGTCATCGAAGCAATCTGCCTCCACGTCGTGTCCGCCGAAAAGGACTGAGAAACCGCGGGTAGCTGCGTTACCGCCTTCACTCGAGCTTTCTTCTCCTGCTCTTCAATCTCCGCGGCTTCCTTCGCCTTCCGATTCGCCTTTCGCCCTGTCAACGTCTCCGCCGACATCGGGAAAAGCGCATACGTCAAGCCGAGCGCCACAATTCCCACACCCGTCCAAAGCAGCCGGTTGTACAGGAACGCACCCGACCATTCCAGCAGCCTGCTGTTGCGCTCCACCACGGTCCAATAGCGCATCAGGCTGTTCATGAACACCATGCCTAGCGGGTCCACAACGGAGGGCCAGAAGCGGTCCAGCCGGTTGGTGGCGATTACGGAAATCGCCAGGATCAGGTACAACGCCAGCACCGACACGCCTTGCAGGTACACAATCACAATCCGCCGCGATAATGCCGCCACGCAAAAGAACAACGCCCCCAGGAAAAATATGTTGATCGCGCTGATCGAGAAAAAGATCTCCAGCATTTTCCCCATGTGGATTGGCCCCAGCCTGGTCTTGTCTGCCCACGGCATGAAGGTGCCAACAATGGCTCCCCACACCAGACCACTGAATACGAACAGCGTCACGACAAACGACGCCGCCCATTTCCCCGCCAGGTAATCGAACTTTGTCACCGGTTTCGTAAAAATAAGCGCATACGTGTCTTGCTGAAAATCTCTAAGTATCGCCGGGCCGAAAATGGCTGCAATCAAAATGGACCCGAACCCCGTTATCTGCCCAAACCAATTGATCAGCACGAAGGGCCCATTCATCAGCAGTTTGCCCGCGCCGACGCCGAAATCCTCGACGGACACCACGAAGAACATCATCAGAAAAGGTATGAGGAAGAAAACATACGTGGAGATGCTGCGGAATCTCAATTTCAATTCAAACCAGAAGAAGGTCCAGAACATGCCGTGTCTCCCCCTAATTCGCTTTCGCGTTTGTCAAATTGAAGAAGTACACGTCTTCCAGGTCCGTCTCCGTCGGCGCAAAACCATCCCCTGGCGCGCTCTCCGCATACACCCGCACTTCATGCAATCCCCCCAGCAGGTGCGTCGAAATGACGCGGAACGCCTTTTCGATGGCCTCGCGCTCGGCATCCGTGGCCACCACTTTCTTCCAGATTTTCCCCCGCAATTTTTCGATCGTCTGGTTGGGCACGCCTTCCAGCAACAATTGCCCCTCACTGATGATGGCCATCCGCGAGCACAACTCCCGCACGTCTTCCACAATGTGCGTGGATAGGATCACCACTACGTTCTGCCCAATGCCGCTCAGCAGGTTCAGGAACCGATTGCGTTCCGCGGGATCCAGCCCCGCCGTCGGCTCGTCCACAATGATCAGTTTGGGATTTGCCAGCAGCGCCTGGGCAATCCCGAATCGCTGCTTCATCCCTCCCGAATAACTCCCTAGCGGCTTCTTCCGGCTGTCCCACAGGTTTGTTTGCTGCAGCAACGCTTCGACCTCCTCCTTCCGCTCCTTCCTGTTCGTGATCCCTTTCATCACCGCCAGATGCTCCAGCAGGTCCTGCGCCGGCATCTTCGGGTACACGCCGAACTCCTGCGGCAAATATCCCAGTATCTTCCGCGTCTCATCCTTCTGCTCCACAAGGTTCAGCCCGTTCAATTGCGCCGTGCCTTCATCCGGCTCCAACAACGTCGCCAGAATCTTCATCAGCGTGGATTTCCCCGCCCCGTTCGGGCCAACCAGCCCGTACATCCCAGTGGGAATCTCCAGCGAAACACCCCTTAGGGCGCGAATACCCCCGGCATACGTCTTCGACAGATTCTTGATGGAAAGCACAATGGATCTCCTGGCTGAGAATTATGAGAATTAACCGTTGCCGCAAATACGCACAAGTCCCGCGAATAGTTTCCGTTTGAAAGTCACCCGGGGCCCAAACGCCACTGGCCGCACGCGGCCGAAACCCGGTTCCGGCCCCAAGGTTATCCATGGCAAAGGCGCACATCTTACCATTTCCCGCCCCCCGTGCCGGTCTTTCTCATTGAAACTATGGATGCTTGTCTCCCTATTTCCCGCTGCCCCTGCCCCCAACCCAGCGTACCCAAATGTGCTCGTCTCGTAGTCTAATAGTGGTAAGCAGGCTCACCCTGCAAGGCGACGCTTTTGTGTGTAAGGTTTCGCTCCCGTTCGCCTAGAGGTCACCTTCTCTTTCTATGTGGATTGTCCGATTAGCACTTGCCCGGCCATACACGTTTATCGTGATGGCCCTCGTCATTGTCCTCCTGTTCTTTGTGGTGATACCGCGCACGCCCACCGATATTTTCCCGGACATCAATATCCCGGTAATTGCCCTGGTTTGGAACTACGCCGGCCTCCAGCCGCAGGAAATGGAGCAGCGCATAACCTCCGGCGTCGAGCGCGGCCTCACCACGCTGGTCAACGACATTGAGCACATCGAATCTCAATCGTTGAACGGCATTGCGGTCATCAAGATCTTCTTCCAGCCCAACGCCAATATTCAGACCGCCCTCGCGCAAACCACCGCCATCTCGCAGACCTTTCTTCGTTCCCTGCCTCCCGGCACTACGCCGCCCCTGGTCATTATTTATTCCGCCTCCACCGTGCCCGTTCTTCAGATTGGACTGACCAGCGACACCCTCAGCGAGCAGCAACTCTTCGACCTAGGCAACAATTTCATTCGCGTACAACTCGCCACCGTGCAGGGAGCCGCATCACCCTTTCCCTATGGCGGCAAATCGCGTCTAATTTCCGTGGATATTGATGCCGCCTCGTTGCAAGCCAAGGGCCTCTCCGCGGTCGATATCGTGAACGCCATCAATGCCCAGAACCTCATCCTCCCCACGGGCACGGCAAAACTTGGAGCCTTGGAGTTCAACGTTGAAATGAACGGCAGTCCACGCACTGTCGCCGAACTCAACGATCTTCCCGTCAAAACAGTCAATGGCTCCACGATTTACCTGCGTGACGTCGCCCACGTTCGTGATGGTTTCTCCCCGCAAACGAATATCGTTTTGGCCAACGGCCGGCGCGGCGTGCTGATGAGCGTCTACAAAACCGGTAATGCTTCCACGCTCTCCATCGTGGATCGCGTCAAGCAAACCATCAAGGACTACGGCCCTTCTCTCCCCAAGGACCTCAAGGTCACCATGTTCTTTGACCAGTCCCTTTTCGTGCGCGCTGCCATCCAGGGAGTGCTCCGCGAAGCCGTTATCGCCGCCTGCCTTACGGCCGTCATGATTCTTCTCTTTCTCGGCAATTGGAAGAGCACCTTCATCATTGCCACCTCAATTCCTCTCTCGATTCTCGTCAGCTTGCTCTGCCTGAGTGCCCTCGGCGAAACCATCAACATCATGACCCTTGGCGGCCTCGCCCTTGCCGTCGGCATCCTTGTGGACGACGCCACCGTCGAGATCGAAAACATCAATCGCCAACTCGCAATGGGCAAGGAAACTGTTCAAGCCATCCTGGATGGCGCTCAGCAGATTGCTGTTCCCGCCTTCGTCTCCACCCTGTGCATCTGCATCGTCTTCCTCCCCATGTTCTTCCTTTCCGGCGTTGCCAAATATCTCTTCGTGCCGCTTGCCGAAGCCGTCATTTTCGCCATGCTCGCTTCCTACATGTGGTCGCGCACCATTGTGCCCACCATGGCCATGTATCTCCTCTCGTCCGAAGACGAGTATCACGCCGATCTCCATGTCGGCGAACAATTGGGTTTCTTCCGGCGCTACCAGCAGGGATTCGAGCGCGGCTTCGAGCGTTTCCGCGCTGCTTATCGCCGCGCTCTATCTGCCGCACTTCATCACGGCCCTCTTTTTTCCGCCTGTTTCCTGGCCTTCTGCCTCCTTTCCGCGGGACTCATTTTCTTCCTCGGCCGCGATTTCTTCCCCAGCGTTGACGCCGGCCAGATTCGCCTGCACTTGCGCGCCCGCACGGGCCTGCGCATTGAAGAGACCGCCCGCCTGGCAGATGAGATTAACGCCGTCATTCGCCGCACTATCCCCGACCGAGACCTCACTACCATCATCGATAACGTGGGCCTGCCCTATTCCGGTATCAATCTCACCTACAGCAATGCCGGCACCATCGGCACCAGCGACGCGGAAATCCTCGTCCAGCTCAAGCCCGAACGCAGCCGGTCCACTCGCGAATACATCAATGATCTCCGCAAGCAACTTCCTTCTGAGTTTCCCGGCGTGCAGTTTTTCTTTCAGCCCGCGGACATCGTCACCCAGATCCTCAACTTCGGTACACCCGCTCCCATTGACATCCAGATCACCGGTATGAATCAGCCCGCCGATTATGCAATCGGTCTAAAACTCGCCAACGAAATCCGCCACATACCGGGCGCCGTGGATGTCCACGTCCAGCAGGCTTTTGACGCCCCCACCCTTTTCATGGACATCAATCGCACGCGCGCGCAATACGTGGGCCTGCAGGCGCGCGATGTGGCCCAAAACGTCCTGGTCTCCCTCTCCTCCAGCTTCCAGACCTCGCCGAATTTCTGGCTCGATCCCAAAAATGGCGTCAGTTACAGCGTTGCCGTTCAGATGCCTCAATATCGCGTGGACAATTATCAGGAACTTCAGAATACGCCCATCAACAGCGGCGTTCCCGGCGCTCCCGCGCAAATCCTCGGTAATCTGGTGGACACCTCCACCGTGGCCCGCCCCGCTTCAATTTCTCATTACAATGTTCAACCGATGATCAATGTCTACGCCGCCGTGGATGGCCGCGACCTTGGCTCCGTGGCCAAGGAAGTCACAAAACTGGTGGACAATATCCAGCCGGAACTCCCGCGCGGCAGCCGCACTTTCATTCGCGGGCAAGTCCAGACCATGAACTCCTCATTTATCGGGCTCGGCGTCGGGCTGGTGGGCGCCATCGTTCTTGCCTATCTCCTTATCGTCGTCAACTTCCAGTCCTGGCTCGATCCTTTCATCATCATCACCGCTCTTCCCGGCGCCCTCGCCGGCATCTGCTGGATGCTCCTGTTCACGCACACAACTTTGAACGTTCCTTCGCTGACTGGCGCTATCATGTGTATGGGCGTGGCCACCTCCAACAGCATCTTGATGATTTCCTTCGCCCGTGAGCAGTTGAACGAGGGGCGCAGTGCCGCTGATGCCGCCCTCGAAGCCGGCTTCGTCCGCATCCGCCCCGTCATTATGACTGCTCTCGCCATGATGATCGGCATGGTGCCCATGGCTATCGGCCTTGGCGAAGGCGGCGAACAGAACGCGCCTCTTGGCCGCGCCGTCATTGGCGGCCTGCTCTTCGCAACCCTGGCAACGCTTTTCTTCGTGCCGTGCGTCTTTGCCATTATTCACGGCTGGCTGGAGCGCCGCCGTCATCGCGCCGTCACTCTCAGGGCGGCTCAATCTTGAAGGCCACACGGCAATTTGGAACTCGGAGCAACTGAACATGACTGACCACGCAACGCATCTCGAAAACGATCCCGGCGCTTCCCCTCAGGGGAAGAGTTCCTTTTTTCTGATTCTCCTCCTCATCGTCGTTGTTCTGGTGGTCTTTGGCGCCCTGCTCATGTTCCAGCGCCGCGCGGAGTACAAAGCTCTCGCCGACAACACCGAAGTTCTCTCCGTTCCCACCGTGGCGGTTTTCCATCCCGCCGCTCGGTCCAGCGATGAGGACCTGGTGCTGCCCGGAACGCTGATGGCCTACATCGAATCTGCCATCTACGCACGCACCAACGGCTACCTGAAAATGTGGTACCGCGACATTGGCAGCCGCGTCAGCAAGGGCGAACTCCTCGCGGAAATTGATACCCCCGAAGTTGACCAGCAACTCTCTCAGGCTCGCGCCGATCTGAACACCGCTCAAGCCAATGTGCACCTCTCCGATATCACTGCCGCGCGCTATTCCGAACTCCTGAAAACCGACGGCGTCTCCAAACAGGAAGTCGACAATGCCGTTGGCGACCTCGCCGCTAAACGTGCTATCGTCCAGTCCGCCGAAGCCAATGTTCGCCGCCTCGAAGAACTGAAATCCTTCCAGCGCGTCGAAGCCCCTTTCAGCGGCGTCATCACGCGCCGCAATACCGACATCGGCATGCTCATCAATGCGGGCAATGGCGGCACCTCTCAGCAACTCTTCTTCCTGGCGCAAACCGATCCCATCCGCGTTTACGTAAACGTTCCCGAAGCTTATGCCGCTTCCATCCACCCCGGCATCGGCGCCTATCTCGTACTCACTCAGTTCCCGGGGCAGAAATTCCAGGGCAAGGTCGTGCGCACCGCCGAATCCATCGATCTCTCCACCCGCACGCTCCTCACCGAAGTGGACGTCCCCAACAAATCAGCGCAATTACTCCCGGGTGGGTATGCGCAGGTCTATCTTCAGGTAAAAGTCACGGCCCAGCGTCTCCAGGTTCCCGTCAACGCGCTGCTCTTCCGCTCGGAAGGACTCCGCGCCGTAACCATCGACGCGAATCACCGCACGCACTTGCAACCTCTCACCATAGGCCGCGATTTCGGCACCAGCCTCGAGGTTCTAAATGGCCTCAAGCCTGAGGATTGGGTCGTTCTCAATCCACCGGATTCACTGGAAGACGGCCAGGAAGTGCACGTCAAGGAAGTGAACAACCCGCTTGCTCTTGCCGCTACGGCCGCGCCTGCGCCCGCCACGCAGTCCGCACCGGGTAAACCGGCCGCTTCAAGCGCTTCCCCGGAGAAAAAACCCTGATGCGTTCCGCCGCTAGCGCGCCATTCTGCTCGAGGAACTCCAAGTTTGTGCGCGTGGGTGCGTACTTCGGGGCAGTCTTCTTTCTTGCGGGCTGCACTGTCGGCCCAAACTACAAACGTCCCGCGGCTCCTGTCCCTGCTCAATGGGAAATTGCACAGCCCTGGCGCGAAGCCGTCCCCAAAGACACTGTCCCCAAAACTTCCTGGTGGACCGTCTTCCACGACGACAACCTGAACTCTCTCGAAAATGATCTCCTCGCTGCGAACCAGACCCTCAAAGTCGCAATTGCTCATTACGATCAGGCCCGTGCCTCCGCTGCCGTCCAGAATGCTCAACTTTTCCCCACTCTTTCCGTCGATCCGTCCACCAATCGCCAGCGTTATTCCGGAACTCGCTCCACCGGCTCCTATGCTCCGCTATCGGGTCCCGTCACGCAAAACAGCTATGCCCTGCCCTTCACGGTGAGCTACGAAGTGGACCTCGTCGGAAAGCGCCGTCGCACCATCGAAGCTGCACAAGCCTCTTTTCAAGCCAGCGCCGCCGATCTGGAAAGTGTTCGCCTCATCCTTACCGCGGAACTCGCCGCCGATTATTTCACACTGCGCCAGCTTGATACCCAGATGGCTCTCCTCCGCCGCACCGTTGATACTCTCCAGAAGGGCCTCGAGCTTGTGAACTCCCGCCACAACGGCGGCGTCGCCTCCGGCCTCGACGTCACCCAGGAAGAAACGCTTCTCAACACCACGCGAACGCAAGCCATTTTGCTTCGCCAGCAGCGCAAACAATTTGAAGATGCCATTGCCGTTCTCACCGGCAAACCCGCTCCCGATTTCCACGTTGCCGAGCACCCTCTTGCCGCCGAGCCCCCCAATCTGGACACTTCTCTTCCTTCCGATCTCCTCGAGCGCCGCCCCGATATCGCCGAATCCGAGCGCGGCATGGCCATTGCCAACGCGCAAATCGGCATTTCCAAAGCGGCTTATTATCCTTCGTTGGTTCTTTATGGCCAGGGTGGCTGGAACTCCGAAAACATTTCGCAGCTCATGAACGTCGCCAGCACCTTCTGGGCTGTCGGCGCAAATCTCGCCCAGGATATTTTCACCGGCGGCGCTCGCCGCGCTCAGATGCAATTCTCTCAGGCGGGCTACGACGCTTCCGTGGCCACCTATCGCGGCACCGTGCTCAACGCCTTCCGCGAAGTCCAGGACAACATCACCGGCTTGCAGGTGCTCGATGCCGCGCGCCAATCGCAAGCCGACGCCGTCGATTCCTCGCGCCGCCAACTTGATATCGCCACCTCACGCTACACCGGTGGACTTGTCAGTTATCTTGACGTCGTCAGCGCCCAGCAAAACCTCCTCGATAACGAGCAGGAGGCGGCCATCATCCAGGGCCAGCGCCTTATCGCCACTGTGCTCCTCGTCAAAGCCCTCGGCGGTGGTTGGGATGCCGCCAGCCTCGCCGCTGTCCAGGTCAAACCGCAACTCCGCGACGCCATTGCCCCCTGATCCAAGCCTTGCTCTTCTCTGCGTACCTGCCTCTTCTGCGTTTTCTTTACTCCCCAATCTCTGCCACATACTCAACACTGTCATCCCGACCGAAGCAGCCCGATTCTTTTCTTCCGCGCCGAATCTTGGCGCGTCGGGCTGCGAAGTGGAGGGATCCCTCTGCCGCCTTCCTCACGGCCCCAAGTTTTTCCGTTCTCCCAACGAAACATCTCCAGCGCGAAACAAGTTGCAATTCTTTTGTCTCCTAGGGAAGATGTTCCCCACTGTTCATGCCTATTTCCAGGTCGCCACAACCCAAAGGCCTTTCCGTCACTCTCTCGCTCGTTCTCGCCTTGCTGGCGATTTCTGTCTTCATCAATTACGTGGATCGCGGGAACCTCTCCATTGCTGCTCCCCTGCTCAAAGACGAACTTGGTCTCTCCGCGGCGCAACTCGGCCTATTACTCTCCGCGTTTTTCTGGACCTATGCGTGTCTACAACCCCTCTCCGGCTGGCTGGTGGATCGTTTCAATGTCAACTGGGTCTTTGCCGGAGGATTTTTTCTCTGGTCCTTGGCAACCGCCGCGACCGGTATCGTGCACGCCTTCACGGTGCTGTTCGTATTGCGGTTGCTCCTCGGCATGGGCGAATCCGTCGCCTATCCTTCCTACTCAAAAATCATTGCGCTGAACTTTCCAGAAGAGCATCGCGGCCTTGCCAATTCAGTGGTTTCCGCCGGACTCGTCCTCGGCCCCGGATTTGGCATGCTTCTTGGCGGCCTGCTCATGGAACTCTTCGGATGTCGCCGCTTCTTCATAGTCCTCGGCCTTGTCAGCCTCCTTTGGCTTCTCCCCTGGCTGAAGTGGATGCCGAAAAAGCAAAGCGTGATCGCCTCCGACACCACCGGCGTCCCCAGCCTTTTCGAATTCCTCAGTTTGCGCTCCGCCTGGGGAAGCTGCATCGGCCTCTTCGCCGGCAATTACGTCAGCTATTTCCTCATCACCTGGCTTCCCTTTTATCTGGTGCGCGAACGCCACTTCTCCATGAACAGCATGGCCAAGATCGGTGGGATCGCCTATCTGCTCGGCGCGTGTTTCGCCACGCTGGCCGGTTGGCTTTCCGATCGCTGGATTATGTCGGGAGCGACTCCCACTCGCGTTCGCAAGACCATTACGGGAGGAGGAATCGCCCTCGCCGGAGTATTCCTGGGATTCGCTGTCTTCAGCGGGCCGGCCGGTTGCATTGCCGCGCTCATCCTGGGCGTGATTTTCTTCGGTGTTTCTTCCTCAAATATGTGGGCCATTACGCAGACACTCGCGGGACCTCAGGCAGCCGGCCGCTGGACCGGCTTCCAGAATTTCATTGGGAATCTTGCGGGTGTTGCCGCTCCGGCACTCACTGGATTCGTTCTGCAGCGCACTGGCCACTTCTACTGGGCCTTTGCCATTCTCGCAACCGTCGCCTTCACTGGTACATTATCCTGGGCATTTCTAGTCGGTCCTATCGAGCAAGTCAGTTGGCATCGCAAGCCACAAGCCGACGCCGTTTATTCATAAATCCCGGCAACTCTAGAGGTTCTCAGCCGCGCGGCACCGGCGGGGGTTTCATTCATTTGTGGTACTGTTTTGATTCACTCTCGAAGGGAGCATTCCATGAATTTTTGCCGTCGGCAGCGCCCGTTCGCTCTGTTTCTCGCAATTCTTTTCCTCGCCTGCGCCGCCACTGCGGACTCCTTCGCTTATCGCCAGTCCATCGAAAAATGGCGCCACGATTACGAAGCCCAGCTCACTTCCGAAAACGGTTGGCTCACCGTCTCCGGCCTCTTCTGGCTCCACGAAGGCGAGAACCATTTCGGTTCCGACCCGTTGAATGACATC
>CAYOOS010000035.1:0-18317 GCA_964405585.1 uncultured Acidobacteriaceae bacterium
TCCGCATGTTTCCCGATTACCGCGTGTCGCATGCTGAAATTTTCGCGCATGGAGACGTAGTGGCATCGTTCGGGACGGCGGAAGCGACTTACGCCGTTAACGGGAAACTCGCCAAGGAGAATCACTGGAGCGTGCCCGCGGCGTGGCGAGCGGTCGTGCGCGATGGCCTGATCGCGGAGTGGCAAGTGTACGCGGACAATCAAGCCGCCAGAAAAATTATGCGTTTGCCGAATCCATAACTCAGGGGACAGAGACATTTCATGAACGAATCCGACATCCGCAAGGTATTGGAAACCGTGAGCGCGGGAAAACTTTCCCCGGACGCTGCGGTCGAGCGGCTGAAGCACCTGCCGTTTGAGGACATCGGCTTTGCCAAGGTGGATCATCACCGCGCGCTGCGGCAGGGCTACGCGGAAGTGATTTTTGGCAAAGGCAAGACGCCGGCTCAGGTGGCGGGAATCGTGCGGGCGATGTTGAAGCACAAAGCGTCGCGGCACAACGTGCTGGTGACGCGAGCAGATTCAAAAACGTACGCCGCCGTGAAACGTGTGAGCCGCGCGTCAAAATATCATGCGCTTTCCGGCGTCATCACAATCGAACGCACGCGGGAGATTACCGGCAAGGGCACAATCCTGGTGGTTTCCGCAGGTACGAGCGATATCCCCGTGGCGGAAGAAGCGGTGCTGACGGCGCGGTTAATGGGCAACCGCGTGGAGCAACTATTTGATGTCGGCGTGGCGGGGATTCACCGGTTGTTGGAGCACCGCGACGGCTTGACGAAGGCGCGCGTGATCATCTGCATCGCGGGGATGGAAGGCGCGCTGCCCAGTGTCGTGGGCGGGCTTGTTGCCGTGCCGGTGATTGCCGTGCCTACGAGCGCGGGTTACGGCGCGAGCTTTGGCGGCGTGGCGGCGCTGTTGGGGATGCTGAATTCGTGCGCATCGAATATCGCCGTTGTGAATATTGATAACGGATTTGGCGCGGCGTGCGTTGCGTCGTGTATCAATCGTTTGTAGATATTTTTTCCCAGTGAGGGATATGAGGAAGAAAAGTTCTGGTGGATGGGTAGTCCGTCTTGCTCTCGTCGTTCCGGGATTAGCTTTAGCCCTATTGGGTCTTCTGTCGATCAGACAGGGCGTCGCATGGCATTTGAGTTATAGTGCGAGCGCTGGACGATTCGGAATTAGACCAACCCTCGACTGGATAGTCTTTGGTGTCTTAATGATTCTTGCCGGGGTCCTTCCCTGGCAGAGTATTTCGAATTGGCTCGAGAAACGGGATGCAAAGAAAAGGCGGAGCCACTATTAGTTTTTCAGTCGAACCTTGATGACGCCGGGCCACTGAGCGTGCCAGCAGGATTAGACTTGACCCAAGCAGGACACTCCGGTTTGTACTCGCACCAGTCGCACAGCGGAGTCTTGTGCGGATCGAATCGCGTTTGGCGCTCGATATGTTCGATGCGTTTCAGCGTGGACTCGCGGAGCTGCGCCAATTGTTTCGGTTGCCGCGAGGATCGCAATGTTTTGTCGTGTGCCAGGTAGTGCCAATAAAGTTCGACGTTTTGCGCATCGCGCCGCATACTTTGCAAGCCAATCTGATAGAGGCCGAGCTGCCGGTCGCAATTCAGTGAATCCTGAGTAGGCAGCGTCCGGCCGGTCTTGTAGTCGTGGATCTCGTAAGTGCCGTCGGCCCGCCGTCCCACCCGGTCGATATAGCCCTGCAGCGCGTAACGGCCATCGGCATCGAGTGGGAATTGGAAATGCTCTTCCATGGCGATGGTTTCACTCTGCGCGAAAGGCGAATAGCGACGGTAATAGTTCGCCAGGCATTTCTCGCCGTAATGCAAGTAGTCCAGTTCAGTGACACCGCGACGAACGATTTTAATTCCCAGAGTCCACTGTTTGCGCCATTCCTCGCGGTAGAATTTCAGAATTTCATCAAAAGAAAGCACCTGGCCCTTGCGGAGGTCCTCATACAGTTTTTGCAAACATTCGTGGACTCGCTTCCCCAGAAATGCTTCGACGCTCTGTTCGTCCGGCTTCTCGATTTTGTCGATGTACCTGAAGCGATAGCGCAGCGCGCACTTTTCGAAGGTCTCGATGCGGGAGTGGGAATAGACAATCGATGTCATGATTCGAGTGCCGACTACCTATAGCGCAGCAGAGTGCTTCGAGCAAGAGGGCTGGGCGGCGTGGCTTGGCAGTCCAAAAGAACCTTCAGCACGCCGCGTTTTTGCGCGTAGGCGATGGCTTGCGGCGCGTCTTTCAATGCGAAGGTGCGCGAGATGAGCGGTGTGGGGTCCAACTTGCCGGAACGCAACAGCGCAATGGCCTTCGCGAATGGTCCGCAGCGGGAACCGACCACGGTGATTTCCTTCACCACGATGGGCCAGGTTTCTACTGGTGCAGCTCCGTGAAAGGTGGACTTCAGCAGCAGCGTGCCGCGCGGCTCGGTCATGTGCTGTGCCAGAGTCAAGCCGGTAGGCGAGCCAGTGGCTTCGACGACGAGCCTATACGTTTCCTTCACACCCTTTGCGTCGTTGGCATTGCCGCGAATTTTCTTCGCTGTGATACCGGCCTTGTGCGCGTAGGCAAGCTTGTTCGCGTGTTTGCCATAAAGGACGACGCGCGTGCCAGCGGCTTGCAACACCAGGGCGATGAGTTGCGCCAGTTTGCCGTCGCCAAGAACCGCCGCGATGGGGAAATTGCGAATATCCAACTGATCGAGGATCTGGCAGGCGGCGGCGAGCGGCTCGATGAAGACGGCTTTTTCGTCGCTGACATTTTTCGGGATGAGGTGGAGATTTTCCAGCGGCAGGGTGAGGTAATCGGCAAACGCGCCGTCATGCGCAACGATGCCAAGCACCGTGCGTCGGGCGCAATGTGTTTTCAAGCCCCGGCGGCAAAAGTCGCAGACGGGTTTGTAGCCATAAGCGGAGCAGGCGACATTGATTTCGCCCGCAATGCGCTTTCCTTGCCAGCGCTTCCGCGTTTGTGAAGAGACGCCCGCTATCTTCACAACTTCACCTACAAATTCATGGCCCGCAGTGCCGCGAAACTGGTGATAACCACGCAGAATCTCAACGTCGGTATTGCAGATGCCCGCGAGGCGCACGCGAATCAACGCCCAGCCAGGACGCAGCTTGGGTAGCGGCTTGTTCACGGCTCGCAAGCGATTCTTGGCAACCTGGAAAGAGAGCATGGGAAAGTATGGTGATACTCAGAGCAAGGCGGCAAGCAAAGAATTCAGAAGAGCCGTTTCCTGGTCGGGGAAGACGGTGCGCAGGTCGAGCAGCAGTCGGTCATCTTCGATGCGCGCAATTACGGCGATCCCTGCAGGAGCTTGGCGCAGGCGGGCTTCGAGTTGTGCCGCGGAATGGCGAGCGCTGGCGATACGCAGCAATTTCGTTGGCAACGATTGCGCGGGCGTCGAGCCGCCGCCAACCAGCGAACTGCCATCGGCGATTGCGATTTCGGCATCCAACGCGGCTGCCTGCGGATGGAGCTCGTCGTAGAATTTCTTCGTGCGCGCAGCAATTTCATCAAGCGGCAAGCGGATCATGCGTTGCGCGGGAATATCGTTCCAAGCGCCGCGAAGATACGCGCGCAGGGTAACTTCCAGGGCCGCGATGGTCAGCTTGTCCACGCGCAAGGCTCGGAACAGCGGGTGGCGGCGCACCTTGGCGACGAGTTCCTTTTTCCCCGCGATGATGCCCGCTTGCGGCCCGCCAAGCAATTTATCCCCGCTAAAGAGCACCAGCGAAAACCCCGCGGCCACACTCTCGCGCACAGTAGGCTCCGTTATACCGCTGGCGGAGAGATCGACTAGGCAACCGGAGCCCAGATCTTCAACGACGGGCAATTCCACGCGGGCGCCGAGCGCAATCAGGTCGGCGACGGCGGGTTTTTCCGTGAATCCAGAGACCGTGAAATTTGAGGGATGCACGCGTAACAGCAGCCGCGTTTTTTCGTTGATGGCGTTTTCGTAGTCGGCAAGGCGGGTGCGATTCGTCGTGCCGACTTCGCGAAGGACCGCGCCGCTTTGCTCCATGATTTCCGGGATGCGGAAACCGTCGCCGATTTCGATCAGTTCGCCACGCGAGACAATGACTTCGCCGCCGCGCGCCAACGTCGCCAGGCTCAGGAGCACAGCGGCGGCACAATTATTGACAACGATCGCCGATTCCGCCCCGGTCAGTTGCTGAAGCAGCCGCGCGGTGTGCACGTCTCGCTTCCCGCGAGCGCCGGCCGCCAGGTCGTATTCCAGATTCGAATATTGCGTGGCCGTGCGGCGGAACTCGTCTACCACCTGCGCCGAAAGGGGTGCGCGGCCGAGGTTGGTGTGCAGGATGACGCCGGTGGCATTGATCACCGGCTGCAGTGACGGAGCAAATTCCTTGTGCATTGCATCTACGATGCGTTGCTCGATGGTGCCGGGATTCAATATCTCCTCCGTCCGCGCTTCGCCGGATGTGATTTCGTGACGCAACTCTTCCAGAACCGTGCGCGTCGTTTCCACCACGAAGCTGCGCTCCACCTCGCGACAGAGCGACAAGAGGCCAGGGCGAAGGAGCAATTCGTCCACCGACGGCATGCGGCGAAGAAGCATGGCCTGTTCCGATGAAAGCTCCGGTTTGCTGCGGGAAGCCATGGCGACATTTGAGCACAGCGGGGATTGTGCAAGCAATCGGGCTTCTGCCGGGAAGGCCCGCGGGTTGATCGGGTGACCGGTGTTTCATCGGCAGCGCCCGGGCGCTTCTGGGTTGACGCTGGCGCGCTGCGCCCCTAGCATGGGGGTTCCGGGGGACACGCTTCATGGCCACCATTGACGAAGATCTGGCGCAGCTCGAGCGCGATATCCGGCAACTGAAGATCGAGTACGACGCCTTCTTCGGAGGGGGGCGCAAACGTCCGCCAACAGAAATCGAATGGCGCATCGACCTAATGGTGAAACGTTACGGGGAGCGTGGCGGGGACATGAAGTACGGGAGTCGCTTCCGGTTTAACAACCTCGCGCAGACCTACGCAAAGTATAAAGACATTTTCCGGAAACGCATGGCGCAGCGCGAAGAGGGGAAAGTTCAGCGGCACTTTGGCGCCGCCGCCAAGGCCATCGAAGCCGAACGCACAAAATCTCAGCCTGAACCGAAGACGGTGGCGCCCGCCGCAAGCGTAGCGGAGACGCAGGCATTTCGCGTGGTGTGTTCGGAGCCGGAAAAGGAAGCGGAAAAGGTGGACCAGCTTTACTCGGCCTTTCTGCAAGCCAAACAAAATGCCGGCGAAGAGACGGGCAAGCTCAGCAAAGCCGGCTTCAAGGAATTCGTGCGCAAGAAGACCAAGGACCTCCAGGAAAAGAAGAATTGCCGCGACGTGGAATACGTCGTGGAAGTGGTGGAAGGGCAAGTGAAGTTGAAAGCGCTGGTGAAGTCGTAGCAGGCCGATTCGCTCCGGGAACAGGAAATCCCATTTTCAAAACGAGAAACGGTGCTGACTGGCGATTCGTGCGAGAAGCACTGACCAGTTTGAGGAACCCTCAGCGGCACGCCGGAATTCAAGGGAAGGAGCTCCACCGATGCGACTTGAAACGAAGGCACAGATCTCCAAGGCCACGCTTTCCTTACTTGTTATCGTGACTTGGCTGTTTCTTTCCGGAATTGTGGTTTTGGTTTTATGTGTGGGCTTTCAGGTGAATCCTTTCAGGGAGACAACGACCGGGTTCCTGATCGCGGCTTTTACCGGGCTGATCGGGGTGGCTGCAATTCTGGTTCTGTTAAATGTGGCCACGAATATCAGCTTGATTGCGGACTCCAAGCTTTCAGAGTTGAAGATTGAGACGGGGCAGGGAGCCTTGCGGAAGTGGCTTCTGGCGTTTCTGGCGTTCACAGTAGTGGCGGCGGGATTAATTGCGGGCGGCACATACCTCTCCAAGGAAAAGTACCTTAACGTTGTTCAGCGGCAGGCGAACGAAGTGCTCAGGGAGAATGGGAGCTTGCTCGAGGAGATCAGCGGGCTACTTGCCGCCAACAAGAACGAAGATTACCGGCGCATTTATGACATCCTTACCTTCCTCAGAGACCAGCGACACGATCTTCCCCAACTTTCGCTGATTTATTCAGGGAAGTTTGGAGACAAGGCTGCGCTGTTTATGGTGGGTCCATACGACTATCAGGATTGGGACAAACAGGGCTATGTGGGGAAGTACTACGGTTGTAAGCAAAATGTGGACTGCGATTATCTGAAGAAGTTTTTCGCGGGAGAAAAGACCAATACCCTTACGAAGTACACACTGCGCGACGATCAGTTCTACATCTACATCCCGTACACCGGCAAGGGCGCGCGATTTGTTTTGTTGTTCGAGCGCGTGAATAGCTACGGAAAGATAGGCTCCTAGGCCGCTGGGAGTTTGCGAACTTTCACTTACTGCTTTCCCACAAGCGATACCTTTCCGAAACTGCGTTCCTCCGCGTACACTAATAAGTTATTTTTGCGAGTGGAGGATGACATGGGAGTGGAGCGCGCGCTTCTTAGCGTATACGACAAGGGCGGCATTGTGGAGTTTGCACGGAGGCTGGCGGCGCTGAAGATTGAACTTCTTTCGACTGGCGGCACGGCCAAACTGCTGCGCGAAGCAGGCATTGCGGTGAAGGATGTTTCGGAGTTCACCGGATGGCCGGAAATGTTGGGTGGGCGCGTGAAGACGCTGCACCCGAAGGTGCATGGGGGGCTGCTCTACCGGCGGCATCTGGCTGAAGATCAGAAGCAGGCGAAGGAACACGGCATCCTGCCGATCGACCTGGTGGCTGTGAATCTTTATCCGTTTGAGGCCACCGTCGCACGAGGCTATATCACCGCCGAAGAGCTCATCGAGAACATTGATATTGGCGGGCCGACGATGCTGCGGTCGGCGGCGAAGAATTTTGAAAGCGTCGCGGTGGTAACCGATCCCGCGGATTACGAACGCATCGCCACGGAACTGGAGACGACAGGAGACACGACGCTGATGATGCGGATCGAACTGGCGCGAAAAGTCTTTGCCACCACTTCGCGGTATGACGGCTTGATTACCACGGAACTGGAGCGGTTGACCGATCTCGGGGGCAAGCTCGATGTTGCGCCGCGTGACAGGCTGCCGGAGCGCGTGCACCTGTCGCTGCGGCGCAAACAGGAACTGCGCTACGGCGAAAACCCGCACCAGGCGGCGGCGCTGTATGTGCCCGCGGGACGTCCGCCGGAAGGATTAGCGGCGGCGAAACAGCTTCAGGGCAAAGAGCTTTCGTACAACAACTATGTTGACCTGGAAGCGGCGCGCAGCACGGTAGCGGAGTTCGAGGGGCCAGCAGCGGTAATCATCAAGCACAACAATCCTTGCGGGGCGGCGGAACAGAAATCGCTGCTGGATGCGTATGTGAAGGCGTACGCGTGCGATCCCGTGTCGTCGTTTGGCGGGGTGCTGGCGTTCAACCATATCGTGGACGCGGTAACCGCTGAACAAGTGGCCAAGCTGTTTGTGGAATGCATTGTTGCTCCCGGTTTCGCGGATGGCGCGCAGGAAGTTTTCGCGACGAAGAAAAATCTGCGCTTGCTGGTGCTACCGCAGGGCGGACTGGAGCTCGACAAGGAACTTCAGTTGAAGCGCATATTGGGCGGCGTGCTGGTGCAGCAGCCGGACCTGGGCAATTTGCAGGGCAGGGAATTGAAGCTGGCGACGAAACGCGCGCCGACGGACAAAGAGCTGGCGGATTTGCGTTTTGCGTTGAAAGTCTGCAAACACGTGAAGTCCAACGCAATCGTGTTCGCGAAAGAAGGCGCCACGCTGGGCGTGGGCGCGGGTCAGATGAGCCGCGTGGATTCGGTGAAGATCGCCGTGGCCAAAGCGCAAAGTTCGCTGCTGGGCAGCGTGGTGGCTTCCGACGCGTTCTTCCCATTTCCGGACGGAGTGGAAGAAGCGGCGAAGGCGGGAGCGACGGCGGTGATTCAGCCGGGCGGCTCGATCAAGGATGGAGATGTGATTGCGACCGCGGACCGGCTGGGGCTGGCGATGGTGTTCACGACCATGCGGCACTTTTTGCACTGAGCGTCAACTAACCTGGAGTGGCTGCGCTGTGTTTAGGTTCCCAAACGAACCAATTGCGCGTTCGATTGCACACTCGACACACGGAAAGCATCACGGGTACCTCGATTAGTACGCCGACGACGGTGGCCAGAGCCGCGCCAGAGCCCGCTCCGAACAAAGCAATCGCCGTAGCGACAGCCAGCTCAAAAAAATTACTTGCTCCGATCAGCGCCCCGGGCGCCGCAACGTTGTGCTGGACATGGAAGAGGCGCATTAATCCGTAAGCGAGCGCCGAATTGAAATAGACCTGAATGAGTATGGGCACCGCGATGAGCAAAACGTGCAGCCACTTGCCGGTCAGGTTGTTCGCTTGAAATGCGAAGATGAGGACGAGCGTTGCCAGGAGCGCAAGGATTGTGACGGGGGAAAACTTGGGAAGCAAAACGTTTTCGAACCATTCCTTGCCCCGGCGATGCAATAGTATGGCCCGCAGCGTGGCGCCGATCGCCAGCGGAATCACGATGAAGGCGAGAACCGACAGGAACAACACGAGGAATGGAACCGAGAGGGAAGAAGCGCCGCTCACGAGAAAGCGAACGATGGGCGCGAACAGGAAGAGCATGATGAGGTCATTCAAAGACACCTGAACCAGCGTGTAGGCAGGGTCGCCGTCCGTAAGGTAGCTCCAGACGAAAACCATGGCCGTGCACGGTGCGGCCGCGAGAATAATTGTTCCGGCGATGTACTGGCTGGCCTCCGCGGGGGAGATCCAAGAGGAAAAGACGTGGCGGAAGAAAACCCAGGAAATCAGCGCCATGGAAAAGGGCTTCACCATCCAATTGACGAACAGAGTGATCAGAACTCCCCGAGGTTTCTTGCCCACCGCGCGAATCGCCGCGAAATCCACCTTCATCATCATCGGAATGATCATGAGCCAGATGAAAACGGCAATAGGGAGACTGATCTGGCTGCCACGGCTAAGCTCCATTTCCCGAAGCTGGCTGACTATTCCGGGGAGGAGTTTGCCGAGCAGCACTCCTACAATCATGCATAACGCAACCCATAGACTGAGGTAGCGCTCGAAGAAGTTCAGCCTTGCGGGAGGGCGGATGTGGCTGGGTGCGGGGGATGAGTCTGGAAGCGTCATGTTTCTTGGCCGATGCGGGTGACTTCTTTCTTGAGGGCGAGTTGACTGAGGCTGGCGAGCGGCAGGCTCAGGAATAACGCGATGCGGCGGTCCAGAGTTACGAAGGCTTCGCGAAAAGCGCGTTCGATCTGCTCCGCGGTACCTGCGACGGCAGCAGGGTCAGGAACGCCCCAATGCGCGGTGATCGGTTGGCCCGGCCACACGGGGCAAACTTCCGCCGCGGCGTTGTCGCAAACGGTAAACACAAAATGCATTTGCGGTGCGCCGGGCTTGGCAAATTCGTCCCAACTTTTGCTGCGCAGACCGGCTACGGGTAGACCGGCAATTTCGAGTTGCTTGAGGGCGAAAGGATTGACGTGCCCGGTTGGATGACTGCCTGCGCTAAAGGCATGAAAAAAGGGCCGGCCCTTATGAATCAGGAGGGCCTCCGCCATGATGGACCGCGCGGAATTTCCCGTGCATAAAAAAAGAACGTTGTAGGGAGGTTGCACGGTGCACTCTTAGTTGCAGCAGGGGAGATCGACGCAACCTGGCGGACAATCGCACGAGGCTAGCGCGGATTTACTCGCACGGATGAAGGAGCTTGTGAATTTGCCGTCGATTTTGGGTCCAACAACGGCGGGGTCCAGGCCTGCGGCAACCAGGAATTCACTGGCTTCATCGGCGCGATAAACGCGCGTGGGTTCCACACCGACGGAGTTGAAGCCGGCCGCGGTTAGCTTTTCGCGATACTCCGATTCCTGCAGCGCACCCGCAATGCAGCCCACCCACAGTTCCATGCTCTTGCGAATTTCCGGAGGAACTTCGCCGCGAATGACGACATCGGAAACGGCCAGCCGCCCGCCGGGTTTCAGAACACGAAAAGCCTCGCGCAAAACGCGGTCCTTATCGCCGGAGAGATTGATCACGCAATTGGAGATGATCACGTCCATAGTGTTGTCTGGCAGCGGAATGTTTTCGATCGTGCCTTTCAGAAATTCCACATTCTCTGCGCCAGCCTTTTTCTGGTTGGCCCGCGCGAGGGCAAGCATCTCGTCGGTCATGTCCAGACCATAGGCCTTGCCGGTGGGTCCAACACGCTTGGCGGAAAGCAACACATCAATGCCGCCGCCCGAGCCCAGATCGAGGACAATTTCTCCGGGCCGCAATTCCGCCAGGGCGGTGGGATTACCGCAGCCGAGCGAAGCGGCAACGGCGTCCGCGGGCAGCGCCGCTGTTTCCGAGGCGTCGTACAAATCACGCGTGATGGGATCGCAGCCGCTGAGTTCTGCGCCACCCCCGCAACAGGCGGTTTTTCCTTCGGCAACCTGCTTGGCCGCCGCTCCGTACTTTTCCTTCACCGCATCCTGAATGTCGCTCATGAGTTCACCTTTCCATTCACTATCTTGAAATCTGCACAATCGATTCCGCAGGGACGGCGCGGTTGCGCGTGCAGCATTCCTCGTACAAAAATCCCAGAACCTCGCGAAGCGCATCGGTATTCGCCGTATACCAGAGGAAGGTGCCGGCGCGGCGTACAGAAACCAGATCCACCTGGCGCAGTTTTTCCAAATGGTGAGAGAGCGTGGAAGCGGGAATGCCCAGTTCCTCCTGGACTTCGCCGGCTACCATTCCGGTGGGGTGGGCGGAGAGGAGCAAACGGACGATCTGCAGGCGGGGTTCGGCGCCGAGAGCGGCAAAGCGATCAGCGCAGCGAGTGACAAGGAGGGGGTCGAGTTTCTTCATATTTCGATTATTGCAGAAATACGGTAGAAACGCAAGCCCCTCAACCCTTTCGCCCCTCCAGGCATCCTATTTCTGGGTCCTGCTGCCGGTCTTTGAAACGCCCTCCTTTTCGCTTTTGACCGCGTTTCCTCCGCATGGGATACTGACAACTTCTGGACTTTCTATCTATGAAGCTCAACCGTATTGCATGCACTCTTATTGTCGGCGCCCTTGCTGGACTGCCAGTCCTGGCGCAGTCATCCAACTCTTCGGCGGCAGCGGCCCCGCAAAAACCTACTCCCCGCGCCGAGGCTTACTACAATTTCACGCTCGGGCACATTTACGAGCAGCAGTATGAACTGACCAGCCAGAACGATTTCGCGACCAAAGCGATCGAGGCGTACAAGAAGGCCTATGCCATCGACCCGCAGTCGCCCATCATCGGCGAGCGCCTGGCGGAAATGTATTGGAAAGCGCAGCGCGTGCACGACGCGATGGTGGAAGCCAACGAAATCCTGAAGCGCGATCCCAACGATCTGGCCACGCACCGCCTGCTGGCGCGCATTTACCTGCGCAGCCTTGGCGATATCAACGGCTCCGGCGTGCAAACGGAGATGGTGACCAAGGCTATCGCGGAATACAGTGAAGTTCACCGCTTGGACCCCACGGATCAGGAAGCGGCATTGTGGTTGGCGCGGTTGTTCCGTTTGCACAACGACCCGGACAAAGCGGAGCAGGTGTTGCAGGGGCTCCTGAAGGATGATCCGGAAAACGAGGCGGCCGTCGAACAACTGACGCAGCTTTACCTGGACCAGAACAAATCCGAAGAGGCGATTTCGTTGCTGGAGGGCATGATTACGCGCTCGCCCACTCCCACGCTGTACGATTTGCTCGGTGATGCCTATACACAGACACACGATTATGGGCAAGCCGAAAAGGCGTACCGCAGCGCCGTGGACCTGGATCCTTCCGAGCTTGGGCATCTGCGAGGCCTGGGCCAAGCGCTGCTGAGCGAAGAGAAATATTCCGAAGCGCTTTCCGTCTATCAAAAGCTGGCCGAACTGATGCCCGACGACGCGGATGTGTATCTGCGCCTGGCGCAGATTTACCGCGAACTGCATCAACTGGACAAAGCCGAAGAGAGTATTGTGAAGGCGCGGCAGTATGCTGCCGGGACGCTGGACGTGATGTACAACGAGGCCATGATTTACGAAGCGCAGGGGCGCTATGAGGATGCCATCCGCGTGCTATCCGATGCGGTGACGGGCATCAAGACGCAGTCCACCGTGCTGCCTTCGCGGCGCAGGTCGCTGGCCATTCTGTACCAGCAGCTTGGCGGACTCTACCGCGACTCGAACAACTATCAAGCGGCCATTTACACGTTTCAGGAATTGGGCCACTTGGGCGATGAAGAAGACCGGCGCGCGCGCATGCTGATGATGGAAACCTATAGGCAAGCAAAGGATCTGCCGAAGGCGCTGCAGACCGGGAAAGATGCGGTGGCGAAATATCCCACCGACTCTGGTATTCGCGCGAGCTACGCCATGGTGCTGGGAGAAAATCAGCAGGCTGATGAGGCCGTGAAACTGTTGCAAGGGGATCTGAAAGGCACTCCGGGTGACCGCGAGCTGTACCTGAACATGTCGCAGATTTACGAGCGCAGCCGCCGCTATGGTGAAGCGGAAGCGATGGCCCGCAAAGCCGAGGTGATTCCGGGAGAGCCGCGCGAAAACGAAATGACGTGGTTCCTGCTGGGCGCGATCTACGAACGCCAAAAGCAGTTTGACAAGGCCGAGGAGCAGTTCAAGAAAGTTCTGGCCATTGACGCCAAGAATGCGGAGGCGCTGAATTATTTCGGCTACATGCTGGCCGATCGCGGCATGCGCCTGGATGAAGCGCGGGACATGATCCAGCGCGCGCTGGATCAGGATCCGTTTAACGGGGCGTACCTGGACAGCCTGGGGTGGACCTACTTCAAGCAGAACAAGATTGAAGATGCGGAAGCGGCGCTGCGCAAGGCCGCGGATCGCGAACCGCACGACCCCACGATCCGCACGCACCTGGGCGATGTGTACGCCAAGCAGGGGCGCATGGACCTGGCGGCAGCGGAATGGGAGAAGTCGCTGGGGGAATGGCATCGTTCGCTTCCCGCGGATTTGGAAAACGACAAGATAGCGGAACTGGAAAAGAAACTGGGGCAAGTGAAGCACCGCGTGGCGCAGAAGTCGCCCGTGGACGATTCGAAACCCTGAGACGAGTGCATGCGCGAAGTCCGCATCCCGGCATACGCAAAAATCAACCTGCGCCTTGAAATCCTCGGCAAACGCGCCGATGGATACCACGAACTCCGAACTATTTTTCAGACCGTCTCCCTCCACGACACGCTGACCTTCCGGCCTGCGCGTGGGGCGGGGATCTCGCTGGTGATTCGCGGGAATGACGCGCTTTCGCAGGAAGCGGCGGAGAAGAATCTGGTGTATCGCGCGGCGGATGCGCTGCGCCGTGAATTGAAGATCCGTCCTGGCGTGGAGATTGTGCTGCAGAAGAAGATTCCCGCGGGGCGCGGATTGGGAGGCGGGTCCAGCGATGCGGCGGCGGCGCTGCTGGGTTATCTGCAGTTCACGGGCAAGCGGATTGAAACGGTGCGCCTGATGCAGATCGCCGCGGAACTTGGCGCCGATGTGCCGTTCTTCCTGTTCGGCGGGCGGGCACTGGGCATAAGCAAGGGTGACGAAATCTACCCGCTGCCGGACATCAAGAAGTGCACGCTGCTCATTGTTTCGCCGCGCGAAATTCATGTGCCTACGCCGGACGCCTACCGCTGGCTGCATGCGCCGGAACTGGCTACGTTGACAAAGTCCGCGGCAAACCATAAACTGTTTAAGTTCTGTGCTCTGTGCTGGAGCGCGCAGGAAGAACGCCTGTGGAACGATTTTGAAACGGCGGTTTTCCAGCGCCATCCCCGTCTTGGGAATATCAAGCGGGCGTTGCTCCGCGGAGGGGCGTCAGAAGCCTTGCTGGCTGGTAGCGGTTCGGCGGTGTTTGGAGTATTCCCGAGCCCAGCAAAGGCGCGCCGAGCCGTTGTCGGGTTTCCGCACGATCAGGCCTTTGTCTGCGAAACGGTGTCGCGGGCCAGGTATCAGCGCTTGACGAAAAGCGCCTGGATCGGATGATCCGCAGCGTTGCTCCGCTTTCTGATTCCCAATCTTTAATTTCAGAGTCCAGTTCAGGGCCCTTTTCCGTGAAATGTGTCACCGCAGAGCGGTGAATGGAGCGAGCACGGCGTGAACGACGAGCGATTCAAAATTTTCTCGGGGACCGCGAATCCGGTACTGGCAGAAGCGATCTGCAAGCACCTGGATGTGCCGCTGGGCAAAGCGCTGCTGGGGCGGTTCAGCGACGGAGAGATTTATTTTCAGGTGCTCGAAAATGTGCGCGGCGCGGATGTGTTCGTGGTGCAGCCGTGCTCCTATCCGGTGGACAACCACCTGCTTGAACTGCTTTTGATGATCGATGCGTTCAAACGCGCTTCCGCATGGCGCATCACGGCGGTGCTGCCGTACTACTGCTATGCGCGGCAGGATCGCAAAGACAAGCCGCGCGTTCCGATATCCGCGAAGCTGGTAGCGGATTTGCTGGAAACGGCGGGTGCGAGCCGCGCCTTGACGTTGGATTTGCACGCACCGCAGATTCAGGGCTATTTCGACGTGCCGGTGGATCACCTGTATGGCTCTCCGGTGCTCGTGGATTATTTCCGGCACAAGAAGCTGCCGAATTTGACGGTGGTTTCGCCCGACGCGGGCGGTGTGGAGCGCGCGCGGGCGTTTGCAAAGAAGCTGGGCGCGCCGCTGGCCATCGTCGATAAGCGTCGCGTGGACCTGGACGTTACCGAAGTGATGAACCTGATCGGTGACGTGAAGGGGCGCAGCACACTGATTGTGGATGACATCATTGATACGGCGGGCACGCTCGTGAAGACCGCCGAGGCGCTGATTCGCGAAGGCGCCACGCAGGTGTTCGCGGCTTGCACGCACGCAGTGCTTTCCGGGCCAGCCGTCGAGCGCCTTGAGAATTCGCTGATCACCGAAGTCGTAGCGACGGATTCCGTACCGCTCTCGGAAGCCGCCAGGAATTTGAAGAAGCTGAAGATTTTGAGTGTTGCGGATCTGCTCGCGCGCGGCATTCGTTCGATTCACGAAGAAACGTCCATCAGCGAGCTGTTTATTTGAGTTTATCCGGCGGGATTGATGCCGGAGGAGATTCCAGGAAGGGAAAGAAGCCATGGCTCAGATTATTGTCGAAGGAGCGCCCCGGGACACACGGGGCAAGAACGAAGCGAAGCGCCTGCGAGTAACCGGGAAAGTGCCCGCAACGCTGTATGGCGGCAAGGGAGGGCCCCTGTCGCTGGCCGTGAACACGAAACAGTTGACGGCGATCCTGAGGTCCGAATCCGGCCACAACACGATATTTGAAGTGAATTTTGCCGGCAAGCAGGAACCCGCCATCGTGAAGGATTGGCAGGTGGATCCGGTTAGCGGAAATCTGCTGCACGTGGATCTGCTGCGCGTGGCGATGGATGTGCGCATGAAGGTGAAAGTGCCCGTGCACACGTTTGGCGAGCCTTCCGGCGTGAAGGTGCAGGGCGGCGTGTTCGAAGTGGTGACGCGCGAAGTGGAAGTGGAATGCTTGCCGGCGGACATCCCGACGGAATTCAAGGTGGACGTCAGCGGCCTGATGCTGAATCAGAGCGTGCGTGGCAGCGATCTGACCATCGACAAGACCAAGCTCAAGTTGCTGACCGACGCCAACACCGTACTGGCGCACGTGGTGGCGCTGCGCGTCGAGGAAGAGAAGCCCGTGGAAGCGGCGGCGGTTGCGGCGACCCCGGCCGAGCCGGAAGTCATCAAGAAGGGCAAGAAGGAAGTGGAAGGCGAGGAAGGCGAGGAAGCCGCCAAGCCCGTCGAGAAACAGGAAAAGAAGAAGTAACGCTGTTTCTCCGGCTTCGCGCGAAACGTCATGCGGCTCATTGTTGGCCTTGGCAATCCTGGCCCGGAATATCAGTGGACGCCGCATAACCTGGGTTTCCTGGCGGTAGACGAAATTGCGAATCGCGCGTCCATCCGCGTGGAGCGGCCGGAAGGCAAGGCCCTGGTAGGGCGCGGCAAGGTGGCCGGGGAAGAAGTGATCCTGGCCAAGCCGCAGACGTACATGAACCTCAGCGGCATCTCAGTTCGCGAGCTGCTGGAGAAGTACGAGCTGGAGCCCGCGGATCTGCTGGTGCTGTTCGACGAACGCGATCTGCCATGGGGCATGATTCGCATCGGAGAACGCGGCAGCGCGGGAACGCACAACGGCGCGAAAAGCGTGATGAGCGTGGTGGGAACACCGGAATTCGCGAGGCTGCGGCTGGGTTGCGGCCCCGATCATCCGGTAAGCGATCTGGCGGCTTACGTTCTGCGGCCGATGAAAAAGGCCGATCTGGAAGTGGCCGCGGAGATGGTGGCGGAAGCGGGCGATGCAGTGGAGTTGCTGTTGACGCAAGGCGTCGCCGCCGCCATGAACAAGTTCAACCGGCGGGTGCCGCCGGCGGAAGAGAAGTGACCGATCTTGCGATCGGGTGAATGAGAGAAGAAGGAAAACGAGGTCATCATGGAAGAGCGTTTGTACGATCTGATCTTCATAGTCCGGCCGGCGACGCCGGAAGAGGAAATAAAGAAGGTGCTCACGACGATTGAGCACGCTTGTGCCGAAAAGGGCGCGAAGATTGAGAAGACCGAGTATTGGGGCACGCGCAAGCTGGCCTACAAGGTGATGAAGCATCGCGAAGGGATTTACGTGTACCAGCAAGTGCGCACGAACCATGGCGAACTGGTGCACGAACTCGAGCGCCGGCTTGGCGTGCTGGACGCAGTGATCAAGTACCAGACCGTGCGGCTCGACGAAGATATGAAGCGCCAGAAGAAGCTGGCGCACAAGCGCGAGATTCGCGCCGCGCGCCGCCCGCGACGCACGCCGCCTCCTGCACCTGCCCAGGCTCCTCCGCCTGCGCCTCCGCCGGTCGAGCAGCCCGCCTCCGGCGATTAAGAGCCGTTCGAGAAGTTCCGGCCGGTGCACGCCGCAGTTTGCTGCCGGCAAGGTTTGAGTTTGGTTTCGAGCTCCGCTGCCCAGGCCCGGAGCGATTTTGGAAAGGTAGGAAGGTATGTCAGAGGAACAGAAACAACCGCAAGCAGCGCCACCCGCAGCGTCCCCCGCACCCGCGGCTCCCGCTGCGCCGTCCGCGCCACGCGAAGCCCGCGAAGGCGGGCATGGTGGAGGACATGGCGGTGGTGGTGGACGCCGTGAAGGCGGATCGGGCGGTGGTGGACGCCGCGAAGGTGGACCCGGCGGAGGTTCAGGCGGGCCAGGTGGTGGTCCCGGTGGCCCGCGCCGCGGCAAGCGCCAGTATTTCCGGAAGAAGAAGGTGTGCAAGTTCTGTGTCGAGAAGATGGACTTCATCGACTACAAGCGCGCGGACATCCTTTCGCAGTTCGTGCAGGAACGCGGGAAGATTTTGCCTCGGCGCATGACGGGCGTGTGCTCGCGCCACCAGCGATGGCTGGGCGTGGCCATCAAGCGCGCGCGCAACATCGCGTTGCTGCCGTTCGCGGGAAGCGCGGCGGGTACGCAAGCGCCACGAGTGGTCGAAGCGCCGAAGGCAGTCGAAGCGCCCAAGGCTTGAAGTTTTTCTCCCGGGATCGGCCGCGATTTTGTAGCGGCCGGCTTCTGAGGCGGGCGCCGCTAGTCCGGCTGGCTAGCAAGCCGGCCATGTTTTGAAAACGTTTTTGAAGGAATCAGGAGATCGTCATGCAGATCATTCTTCAGGAAGATGTTGACAAGCTCGGAAACCGCGGCGACGTGGTTACCGTGAAGCCGGGCTACGCGCGCAATTTTCTTTTGCCGCACAAGATTGCCATCGAAGCCACGCCGGGCAACATGAAGGCGCTGGAGCGCATTCGCGGCGCGCTGTCGAAAAAGACCGCAACGGAACTGGACGCGGCGAAGAAGCAGGCGGAACTGCTCGCGGGCGTTTCGCTGAAGTTCAACCGCAAGACCGGAGAGAACGACCAGATGTTCGGCTCGGTCACTACGGGAGATATTGCAGATGGATTGAAGGCCCAGGGATTTGAGATTGATAAGCGCCAGGTGCAGTTGAAGGATCCGCTGAAGACGCTGGGAGAATTTCCGGTGACCATCAAGGTGTTCCGGGATGTCACCGCTGAGATCAAAGTGCACGTGGAAAAAGAAGCGTAAGCTGCTTCACGCCATCGATTGATTATCAGGGGCACTATTTTTCGTGCCCCTTTTATTTTCAGCCCTAAAGCACTCGCAGTAGTTCTGTTTGCGATTAGGCAGCTAGCCGGAAGCTAAACAATTG
>CAYOOS010000036.1:0-18233 GCA_964405585.1 uncultured Acidobacteriaceae bacterium
AAGAGCAGCAGAAAACGGGCGCCATGAAGGAGCATTTCAATAACGGCGTGACCTTCCTGGATCAGGAGCGTGCCGCGAAAGCTGCCCTCGCCACCACGCCTGCCGATCAGCGCGATGCCGCCAAAGCGAATGTCCTCGATCTCTCCAACAAGGCGGTCGCCGAGTTTCAGGAAGCCCAGAAAGCAGCGCCGGAAAAGGACCCCAACCACCATCTATTTTGGGCCCGCATGGGTGAAGCCTACGATCTGGCGGGACGCAATGACGAAGCCATCAATGCCTACCAGCAGGCAGTTGCCGCTAAACCGGACAACGCGGGTTACTACAACAACCTGGGCAATGTGCTCGCGCGCTCTGGCAAAATTGACGATGCACGCGCTGCTTACACCAAGAGCGCCGAACTCGATCCTCCGAACGCCGGCCTTGCCTGGCGCAATTTCGGAATCAGTTTGTACCAGGCGCAACGGATGCAGGAAGCCGTTGAACCCTTGAAGAAGGCGACTGAGGTGGATCCCAAAAACGCGCAAGCGTGGTACCTGCTTGGCGCGTGTCTAGTTGCTTCCGCCGATTTCAAGCAAGTGGGCGATAAATATGAAGTCACATTGAAACCGGGAACCGTAGAGGCCTACCAGAAGGCCATTGAGCTCGACCCCAACGGGCCCTGGGGCAAGCAGGCCAAGGACGGGTTGGCGCAGGTGAACCAACTCACCGGCGGCATCCAGACCAAAATCGGCGGGAAGAAGAAGAACTAATAATTCCGCTAACTAAATCGCAACTGGAAGACCGGCTCCGCGCTCGCGGGGCCGGTTTTTTTTGCTCTTCGTTCAACCGACATAGTAAGTCCTTCCAGGAATCGCGGATGGAGTTTCCAGGCGCGGGAAGGGAAAGACCTGCCGCTGGTGCGGCCCGCCAGCTTCTTGTTTGATTGATTTCTCAGCTATGGGTTAGAGTGCCTGTGATCTTGGTCCGGCGGAGCGCCCAGGAAAAGGCAACCATGGAAGTGGGCAGCAAGGCGGCCCCGAACAGGAGCAACACGAGCAGCGGCCGGCCGATCCCCATCAGGCTTGTGCCATCCAGCAAAACGCCGCGCATGGCATCCAGAGCATACGTAATCGGGTTTAGTCTCGCGATGAATTGCAGCCAATCGGGGAGAATACTCACAGGGAAAAGCATCCCTCCCACCAGACTGGAGATTCCCAGCAAGAACCATTTCGCTGGATTTCCGCGCTTGAACAGCAGCAAGTGGGCAGCGGAGAAAATCCCCAGACCAGAAAAGGCCAGGAGAGTTGCCAACAACACGGCGATTACACCGATCCAATTCGCTCCTCCCAACGGAAAATGGAAAAGCGCGGCGCTCCATCCGATATAAATCGCGATGCGCAACGTGGTGGCCGCAAAAGGATAAACCGCGGACCCGACCAGAATCACCGGCAGAGAGACCTGTGTCACCAGTAAAGGTTCCAGCGTTCCCGTGTTCCGGGCTTGCTCCAGGCTGCGATCGAAACTGTCCAGAGCCGCATTCAGATAATCGAAAAACACGAAGCCCACCAGCGAATACGTAAAATACGTATTTCCATGGGGGAGTGCCTGGCGCAATTCGGGCGAATCCACGAAGACCGCCACATAGTAAAACAACGCCGCTCCGAACAACGCTTCAACTGCCTCCAGAACGAAAGGGGTCCGGTAGGTGCTGGCAATCCGGAGATCGCGTTGGAAAAAAAGAAACAGATCACGGAAGGCACGAATCATGTGCGGCGGGCCTCCAGATCGGGAGGCACATCACGTCCCGTGAGCCGGAAGAAAACCTGTTCCAGGGATGACGCCCCCACCCTTGCCTTAAGTTTGGCCACGGAATCGAACGCAAGCAGTGTGCCTTCCTGCAAGATCGCCACGCGATCGGCAAGAAACTCAATTTCCGGCAGAGAGTGCGAAGCGAAAAGAAGGGAAGTGCCTTGCCGGGCAAGAACTTCGGTTTTCAGGAAGCGTCGAAACTCGGACGCGCCAATCGCGTCGAGGCTGCGCGTTGGTTCGTCGAGCAGCAGAACTTTCGGCTGGTGAAGAAGCGCGCGCAACAGGCTGAGCCGTTGAATCGTACCGGAAGAAAGTGCGCGGGCTTGGCGGTCCAGCGCTTCCCCAAGCTGGAACCTTTCGCCGAGGGCGCGCGTGCGTTCGCTGATTATGTTGTCAGAAAGATGATTGAGCCGCCCAAAGAAGCAGAGGTTCTGGCGGCCTGTCAACCGCGCGTAAAACCCCAGATCGCTGCCCGCATGGTATCCGAGTTGGCGGCGGACCGCCGCTGGCTCAAGTTGTGCATCATGGCCCGCGATCTGTGCCGTGCCCCGAGTCGGCAACAGCAGTGTAGCCACGATTCGCAGCAGTGTTGTTTTCCCAGCGCCATTCGCTCCGAGCAGGGCAACCGCCTCGCCCTGTTTGACTTCCAGCGAAAGGCCGCGCAACGCGGGCGAAGTGGGCGCAGCAAATGGCTGCAGAAACGCCCGCCATCCGCTATACGCCGGCGGAAACCACTTCTCAAGTGAATCAATTAAAATGGCGGGAGCAGACACGCTTGATTTTATAGCCTGTCTGGAGAAATTAGACAATGCGCCGCGGCGGGATTCCGCCGGGCTACGCATGGCTTACGCAACCATTCCCCGGTAATATACTCGCGGGGCTTTCCCCAATACCCGAGGTGACCGGCCGTCCCCGGCCATGCCGGATCAGGAGCAAACCGGGATGTTGCAATTCGCGAGTCGCGTGGTCATTCCCAAGCATGTGCTTATTCGTCATCTCGACGGAGAATCCGTCTTGCTGAATCTCGAAACGGAAAAATACTTTGGTCTGGACGCCACGGGAACACGCATGTGGCAACTGGTCACGACGGCTTCGACCGTTGACTCAGCGTACGCACAACTTTTGGAAGAGTTTGAAGTCGATCCTGAACTTCTGCGCACACACCTTACCGAGCTCTTGAGCCGCCTCCTGGAAAACGGCTTGCTCAATATTGCCACTGACAATGTGGGAAGCATTCCAGCGGTATAGGGCGCTGGATCCCGAAACACGCAGGTTGTTTCGGCGCGCCGCAGTGCTACTCCTTCTCGTTAAGGTGTCACTCGGTCTGCGCGGTTTTGGGAAGACTCAGGAATGGTTGCAATCCAGATTGCAGCGGGGCCACCCGGTTAAGTCCAACTTTGCCAATAGTACGGACATCGTGGAAAGGACCTGCCGCATGGTTCGTGCCGCTGACCGCTACGCCATATTCCGTGCGGGCTGCCTCGAGCAATCGTTGACACTCTGGTATTTGCTGAGTGTTCAAGGGATTTCCGCCAGCGTACGCATTGGGATTCCGAAACAGACAGAGCCATTTGAAGCGCATGCCTGGGTGGAACATGAAGGCGTGGCGCTCAATCAGTTGGAAGAGCCGCATACCCATTACGATCCTTTTGATGGCAAGTTTCCTGGCCCCCCAAAGGAGCAGCCGTGAGTGGCTTCTTCGGCATCCTCCGGCCTGACGGGGCGCCACCGGACCAGCGCTGGCTGTCCCATCTCGCCGCAAAACTCAGCTACCGCGGCCCGGATGGAACGAACATCTGGACGCAGGATGGCTGGGGTTGCAGCTTTTCCTTTTTGCAGACCGACCCTGGGAGGCATGCTGCGCGACAACCCGTGACTCTCGATGGCCGTTTCTTCCTGCTCGGCCACGTGCGGTTGGATGGTCGTAACGATTTGCTCCACAGGCTGTCCGAAAGTCTCCGCACCCTCGCACACGATCCCACGGATGAGGAACTGATGCTGCTCGCCTGGCAGCAATGGGGCGAAAGTTCTCTGCAACAACTCCTCGGCGACTTTTCATTTGCTTTGTGGGATGCCAGGGAAAGGCGCCTGCGGTGCGCGCGCGATTTTATCGGCGGACATCCGTTCTTTTACGCGTATGTGGCCGGTGTCTTTTGTTTCAGTAATACGCTTAAAATCCTCCACGAGATTCGTGAAATCTCCAGGGAGTTCGACGAACTCTTTCTAGCGGATTTCCTCTTAGATGGTCTGTCAATTGATTTTACGCGCACGGTCTACCGCGATATTCAACGGCTGACCCCCGGTCACCTCCTGAAATTCGATGGTGGTGACGTCGTGGTGGAACGTTTCTTGCGCATGCCTATCGAAGAGCCGCTGCAGTTCCGCCATCCTGAAGAATGCGTTGAGGCTTATCGCGAATTGCTGCAACAGTCTGTACGTGATCGCATGCCCGATGCCGCTGTTTCGCTCTATTTGAGTGGTGGGCTGGATTCCGGAACCGTATGCGCTACCGCAACGCAATTCGCCCTGCAATGCGGACAACTCGAGCGTTTGAAGGCCTTTACTTTCGGTTGGCGCCCTCTCTTTGACGATCCAGAGCCCGAGTTCGCCGCACTTACGGCGAAGCATCTTGGACTCGCGCACGAAGTCCTGGACGATGCCACCTTTGTTCCCTTTGAACCCTTTGAATCAGGCGCGGACGCAACTCCTGAGCCCGACTCCGAGGTCTTCCTCGCCAGGGCCCGGAGACTTTCACAAAGAGTCGCCTCTCATGCCCGCGTTGTACTCTCCGGCGATGGCGGCGACAACGTCATGACTGACCAAGCTTGGCCCTACTTCCTCTTTCTGAAGAAACGGGGGGATTGGTCCACGATTGTACGCACTTTTGGAGGCTTCTTTTTGAATCACGGAAAGCTTCCTCCCCTTCGGGGCGGATTTCGGACACGCCTGCGCAGCCTCCTGACTGGAAGCGGTGAATGGGCAGGTTATCCGACCTGGATCGACGGTGAGTTCGAGCGCCGATTGCAACTGAAAGACCGATGGCAGCAAAGGAAATTCGCTCCTGTTTATAAACATCCAATCCACCCGAAAGCTTACGCCGGATTCCATGGCGCTTTCTGGGCCGGAGTATTGGAGAGCGAAGATGCAGCCTTGATCGGGGTGCCGCTAGAAACCCGGACACCCCTCCTGGACTTGCGCATTTTGCGTTTCCTCTTGCGTTTGCCCCCCGTGCCTTGGTGTGTCAACAAAGAGTTGTTGCGCAAGGCCATGAAGGGGCACCTGCCGGATGCCGTCCTTCTGAGGCCAAAAACTGTCCTGCGGATGGACCCGCTGGAAGCCTGTCAGAAAAAACTGGCGTGGACTCCTGCGACTATCCGGCCGCCCCGGGGCATTCTGCCTTATGTGAATTGGTCAAAATATATCGAAACATTGGAACAACTTAAGGGTTCTCTAAGCTGGGGAGTTCTTTGTCCGATGTCCCTCGCCCATTGGCTGAAAGACGTTGAAAATGAGGGAGGGATTCAGTAAAGTGTTGCGAGAGGGGCGTGAATGAAGCAGCCGTCAGAACAACCCGCTAAGAAGCCATATCAATCACCTAAGCTGCTCGTTTATGGTGACCTGATCCAGATGACGAAAGCCAGCGGCAACAGAGGCCGTCCCGATGGTGGGAAGAAACTTAACCACCAACGATCCGGCGGTGGCTGATAGAACCGGACACTGAATCCCGCCCAAGTGTCAGATTGCAGTCGAGAAACAAAACCTAGTGAGCTATTCCTACCGAGTCTACGGGCTCGCAATTGACTCGACGACGAATATTTTGGGGCTTCACGCCCTCCCCCAAAATGCTCTCTCAGCTGATTTGAGCCTCGAAACCGGTCCGGCTCCAGCCTGGGTGCAACGCGCTTCCGCACTTCCGGGCCGTGTTATTTCTCGCCGGTCGGAATCCGAAGGCGCTGCCGATCCTGTCTTTCAATTGATCGAGCATGGCCTCGCGGAGTGTTTCGAGCTGGTCTATTCAGACGGAGCCAATTTTGTGGTTGACGCCCAGGCGCGCCGCGTCTGGGGCACATTTCGTTCCCCTCTAACAGTTGCGGATCTCGCGACCTATTTTCTGGGCCCGGTGCTGGGATTTATATTACGGCGTCGGCACACCACTTCACTCCATGCCAGCGCTGTGCAACTATTAGGCCACGCCGTTGCTCTCTTGGGCGATGGTGGTTTCGGCAAATCTACCACCGCCGCGGCACTGGCGCTGCGCGGCGTTCCCGTTCTCAGCGAAGACATTGCCCCAATGCATGAGGACGCAGGCAGTTTCCAAGTTGCCCCTGGCTACCCGCGGGTGTGCTTGTGGCCCGATTCTGTGAACTACCTCCTCGGTTCACCCGAAGCCTTGCCGCTACTGACGCCCGTTTGGGAGAAGCGCTATCTCCCCCTGGACGGAGTCCGCGCCAGTTTCTCCTCGGAGCCTTTGCCATTGGGATTGATCTATTTGTTTGCTCCGCGCTCGGGCGAAGCCAGTGCGCCGCGCGTGGAGGAAATGTCTCCTCGAGAGGCGCTCCTCACTCTCGTGCAGAACACGTACATGAATTGGCTTCTGGATCGCGAACAACGTGCTGTCGAATTCGATGCGCTGTCGCGGCTGGTGCAACAAGTTCCTGTGCGGCGTATCGTTCCCCACAGCGATCCGGGCCGGATTCCCGCCTTGTGCGAGCTGATCCAGGCTGACGCGAAGCATTTTCTGATACCGCGCAAACCAATGTCCTGTGAAGCGTGCATCTGAATCTCAGCTTCCTCCGTCTATTCTTGTTTCATCGGTGTAAACTGGCCAAAACGAAATCGGAGAAGCCTCTGTCCTTTACACCTCCATTTGGCGCAGGTTCCCTAGGAAAAGAATGGCGCTTTCTTTGCGCTTGCGCATCGCCCGCCGCTGATCGAGAGCAAATACTCGATTGTCTGGTAAGCGGCTTGCAGTGGGACGCAATCTTGGAATTGGCTGCGGAGCACGGCGTGCTTGGTATCGTTGCCGCACGCTTGCTGGCACACAATTATGATGGCGTGCCTGCCACCGTCCGCGAAGGGTTGCAAACCCGCCTCCGCGCGCAGCACTTGTTCACATTGAGCATGGCCGCGGAACTCTTTCGCTTGCTCGAGGAATTCGAACGCGCCGGTATCCAAGCGCTCCTTGTCAAGGGTCCTCTCATCTCTGTCCTGGCTTATGGGGATCCCGCCATCCGCAGCTATGTGGATCTCGACCTGATCGTGCGTCACCGCGATATTCTGTCTGTAACACAGCACATGATCGCGTTGGGATTCGCCGCGAAAATCCCGGAAAGTGCCATTCTAGCCGGAAAAGTTCCAGGGGAGTACGTCTTTCGACGCCCGAACACGCAGTGCGTCATCGAACTCCACACCGAGCGCACCTTGCGCTACTATCCGCGCTTTATGCCCATCGAGGATCTGTATGCTCGCCAGGTGCGCGTGCCCATCGATGGGCGCGATGTGCCGGTGCTGAGCCTCGAAGATGAGTTGGTGTCGAACTGCATTCATGGCGCAAAGCACTTCTGGGAGCGGCTGATATGGATTGCGGATATTACCGCTATGTGCGCGCGACATCCCGAACTCGATTGGTCAAGGGCACGCCAGGCTGCCCGGGATGCCGGGGCCGAACGCATGTTGCGCGTTGGTGTGCAACTGGGCGCATCCGTGTTTGGCGTTCAACCGCCGGTAGAAATGGCCCGGGAACTTGCCCAGGACGCCACCACACAGCGTCTCTGCCGTCAGGTGCTGCGATGGCTTCCCCAAGCGGGGATGGCCTCTCCCACCCTCAGGGAACGTGCCCTATTTCGCATACAGATGGCCGGTGGCGGCTTGGCTGGCATCCGATACTTTTTCCGGTTGTCTCTTTCCCCCACGGAAGAGGATTGGGTCGAGGGTGCTGAGGAGCGGCGTTCGTCTCTCCGGAATGCCGTGCGGCGGCCACTGCGATTGCTGCGCAAATATGGCCCCCGCAGCTGAACTAACCCTCGAATCTTGCGGTGGTCCCTCGACAGGGGAGGTCCATCCCGCGCTTCTGATCCATCAAAAGAAGAACCCGGCCAGCTATGCGCGCCAGCCGGGCCCGGTCGGAGACATCCTTCTCCGTTAAATGTTCGTCCGTTCTGAGATGTGGTGCCGCCCCTGCTGCTCTGGCGCTGGAAGCTCAACGGTCAAAGTGAGTTCGCTTCGATTACGCAGCAAGCCCAGCTTCACACTCTTCGCGTCCTTCTTTGCCGCCATCTTCTGACGGAGTTCGCTGGCATTGCGGATGCGCTCCCCGTCCAGGCTCGTGATCACGTCGCCCGCCTTCAGCCCGGCCTTGGCCGCGGGAGAATTCTCAAACACGTTGCGTACCAGGATGCCTTCGCCGTCCGGTGCGCCAAAGTAATTTCCGAGATCGCCTTCGAGATCCTCCGCGTCAATGCCCAACCGCGCGTGGCCGGGAGAGGAAAAACTAAAATTGCGCAGGCCATCAAGCGCGGAAAGATCCGGCAAATCGGGCATGTGGAATGCGAACGCTCCCGGCGCAGGCGCCACCATAGCGCGAGCATGTCCAACTTCCGGTTTGCTCAGCGTAACCGCGACATTTTGCTGACGCCCATCGCGCCACACGGACAACTGCGCCGTTCTCCCCGCCGGAATCTCGCGAATCATTCGCCGGAACTGTTCGGAACCTTCCACGCGCTGCCCGTTGATTTCGGTCACCACGTCGTTTTCTTTCAGGCCGGCCTTTGCCGCCGGGCTATCGGGCACGATCTTTCCAAGCAGCGCCCCACGCTCCGCGGGCAGCTTAAGTTGTTTCACCTTCTCCGGGGTCACTTCCGCCACGCCCACGCCGAGCCAGCTTCCCCGGGTGTCCAGAAGAACCTGGACGTCGTCATCCCCAGGAAGTCCTTCGACCTCGATCAGATCTGCCGAATCCGCATCCACTCGCGGGAGTTCCTGCCCCTGATCGACGGTGATTCTTGAGTGTTGCTGAGAGTTGTTTCCGGGTACCTGTTTCCTGGCGGAGGATCCCGGCAGAGCAAGAAGAGCAATGCTCAGGGACGCCAGGCCGAGCACGGTCCAAAAATTTCGATTGTTCATGGTGTTGATCAGCTCCTTCGGTTACTTAGACGGACGAAATGCTAAACCGTCGACCGAAGTGCGACCACACGAATAGCACCGTTGATTGTTCCCAGGCGGATCGGCGAGCCACCGGCTCCCAGCTTGCCATGTAGAACGCGGGGCTGAGTTGCCCCATGCATCACCACGGGAAGTTCCGAGGAAAAGCTCCCGTTCGTGCAATGAGCTTCGAGATTCGCCGGCAGGTCTGCCGGAACCGCCAGCAGCACCGAGCCGTTGGTCGTTTCCGCGAGCGCGCCCTTGGAATCCGCCGGGCGCTTCAGTTCCAGGTAGACATCCCCGTTCGTCGTGTGGGCATGCACATTGCCGCTGCCCTCGAACACTTCGATATTCCCATTGACGGTGTGCAAATCACCCACCGACTCCAGGTCCGTCACACGCAGCGAACCATTCACTGTATTGACGTGCGTTACCAGAGCGCTCCGCGGCACATGCACCGTGTAGTCCACAGCTACTTCCGCGCCTTCTTCCTGCGGATAGTGGGTGGAGATGGAAAGCCCCCCATCTGGCTTGGAGTCCACATCAATCGACACACGATCCAGGTTGGATTCCTTTTCGGAGGTCGTTTTCACTGCGCGGACTTCCACCACGTCCTTGTCCCAGGCCTCAATGTGCACCGTTCCGTTCACATTGTTAAGCTCCAGCGACCCCCCGGAACGCAGGGGATAGGTCTGCGCGAATTCGCGCGTAACGCCGAAGCATTGCTGAGTCAGGAATAGCGTGATGACCAATTGAACCAAGGTAGCGGGACAAAATACGGAGCGACGCATGGAAGACCCTCCTTCGCGAACTTCACCCGTTCAATTCCCCCAGGGCAACAACAAACTCGGCGCTCGCACTCGCCAGTGTCGGAACAACCTATCAGCGAAGGTTAAAATCAAACGTTACTGTCGTGATGATGTCAACCTTTTTATCGCCCAACTGCCCTGGCCGCGCCCGCCACTGCCGAATTGCCGAACAAGCCGCATCCGCCAGCGCCGGTTCCCCTTCCATAATCTTGTCGACGCTCAGGCTGCCGTCAGCCTTCACACGAACCTGCAATCGCACCCTGCCTTGCAAGCCGGCCTTTTGCGCCAAGGCCGGATATTCCGGCGAGGGAGAGGAGATCAATCGCTTCTTGAATTCTTCCGCATCCTCTCGCACGCCTCCCAGGAACGCGCTTTCCAGCCGGTCAATCCACTGGTCAATCCAAGCGATTTTCACATCGGGTGTTGCCAAGGTGGCGGTCGCGGGATCAAGCTGCGCCTCTTCCCTGGAGTATCCGGCGTTTATCAGGCGCCGCTTTTCCTCGTCCATCATGGATTGCCGCAGGGTTGTTTCCGTGTCCTGGTATTGCAGGCGGATTCTGCCTGTCATGGTATGCAGCTTCAGAACTGCCCCACCGCCGTTGAGTGCCCCATAAGCATGCAATGAACCCTCGGGCCGAGTTTGCAAATTCAGGAGCAGGGAAGGGTCTGCCTCGATGCGCTGCGCACCACCGTTATCCACAGTCGCGTCGATCGTGGCCATGATGTTGCGCGGCAAGAAAACAACGATGTCGCCTGTGCTGGAAGAGAGTTGCGAAGCGCCCGACAGACGGACTGTGTGGATAGGGTCAGTTGAATCCGGAGCGATCCAGGCCGTAATCGTCCCATTCCCTGTAGCGGCACGAAGAGTGTTCGCCACATGCGTCAGGCAAATGCTGCCGCCGCTCGTTTCCACTTCCATCGGCCCGGCTACATACATCACACGAATTCCGCCGCCGGCCGTTTGCGCGTGAACCGAGCCGCGAACTTCCCCAAAATCGATCTGGCCGCCGCCGGTGCGCACGGTCACGAAGGAGCCCGCTTCGCTAACGGCAATATTTCCGCCTTCTGTTTCCAGATGCGCTTCGCCTCCGATGTGACCAGCGCGGATGTGGCCGCCTCCGGAGCGGAGTTTGGCGCTGCCCGCGATATTGCCTGCCTGAATGTGGCCCCCAGCCGTAAACGCGTCAAGGTCCCCGGCGACGTCGGATACGGTGATATGGCCGCCCTGAGTTTCCAACTTGGCGGCGTAATGCTCCGCGGCAACGGTCTGGTAGGTCGCAAATCCCAGGCGTCCCGTACGAATGTTGCCGCCCTGTGTTTCCAGGAGCACACGCCCAGCCAGATCGGATGTCTCGATATCACCCGCGCCGGTGCTTACTTCCACACCAAAATTTGCCGGCACACTGACCTGGAATTGTACCCAGTATTGTGCGTTGCGGCCGACAAGAGTACGCAAACGCGGAAGCACTCCTGTAAGCGAAACACCATTCGAGTTTTCTTTCGCTGTCAAGACGTACCTTTGAAGCAATGCATGTGCGACGGATTCTGGCGCGTCCGTTTCAATGTGCACGGTGTAATGGACAACGGGAGGCGCGTTGGCGGGCAGCGTCTGAATACGCACGGAACCCAAATCAGCGGACAGCGTCAGCATCCCTCGCTCGTTTGTGGCCACGTCACCCGAGCGATCCACGGAGGCATGCGGCGGTACGTTTTCCCCCGCGTAGGCAGGGATCACCATTGCGAATGCGGCTAAAACTAGAATAAGGCTGAGGAGGATGGGTAGAGCTGGCTGGTGACGCCTGAGACCAAACGAAATTTGCCGATCCATGCGCATATCGAAAATCCGGTTAGCAATTACCTGCGGCAAACTCACTGCTCGCTGCGCTCGCTGATTTCACGCAACGCCGCCGAACTCCGCAGCCGCACATACCGGCTCGGGTCTTTGCGTTGCAGATTTTCCAGAGCGCGAATCACGTTCGCCAGCGATTCATCCGCGGGAAGGTCGTGAGCCGTGAGCTGATTCACTTGTGCAGGGGAGTTGCCGAGAGCTGGCAGCGGCGCAAGTTGCGGCGTCATCGTATCGAGAGAGCGCACCAGTAGATTCACAGCCTCCACCCGCACGCCCGGATTGGAATCCTGCTGCAGCGCTTGCAATAGCGTATCCCGCACCGTCCGGTCATACGTTGCGTCGCGCAGCGACTCCAGCGCCTTCAAGCGCACGGCGGGGTTGCGGTCCTTGCGAGCCGCGGCCAGCAGGGCATCGCGCACCTGCAAGTCTTTGGCGCGCAACTTCAGTGCATCCAGGCAATCCAGCCGCACGTCCGAATCAAACCGGTCACCGTTCTCCACAACGTACGTCAGCACTTGCCTCACATCTGTATCATCGAGGCTTCCGCTCAGCACCACGGGTTGCTCCGCGCTCAACTGCAGGCGTACGTTCTGTGCCTCGGACCCCACGGAAGGACTCAAGTTCACACCAGCCACGACCATTTTGGAGAGTTGATCGTCTGTGAGCCGCGGCTCCGGCCGCACATTCACCACATGATCGAGCGCGTTCGCATCATTCCGGCCAGAGAGGAATTGCGTTGTCTCGACTCCCATCAGCAACCCGAACAGCACCATCAGCGCGCCGCTCCATGCCGGATGCAAGGCCATCCACCGCCGCAACCACAGAAACGCGGGCTCTCTCTCTTTCACTGGAGGAGTCGCCAGATCGTCGAGCTTTTCGGAGAGTTCGCTGCGGAATTGCGCCAACAGCGCGCTGGCATTCTCCATGTTCTCGACGGCCTGTGGCATTGCCGCAACCGTTTCCTGAAAAGCCTGTTCCTCGGCAAGTTGCTCGCGGCAATCGCGGCAATCCAGCAAATGCGCATCAATGGCAGAGCGTTCCGCGGCACTCACTTCATCGCACGCATAGAACACCAGCAGGGGCGCAACCTCGATGCAAGTTTTCAATTGACCTGCAGATCTCATCGCAGTTCTCCCAGTTCGTTGCGGAGTTTGCGCGTTGCCCGGAATAGTGAGTTCTTCACGGTCTCTTCGCTGGTGCCAAGGGCGTCGCCGATCGCTCTAAGCTTCAGCCCCTGGTAATGCTTCATCTCAAACACGATGCGTTCCCGGGGAGAGAGCAAAACCATGGCTGCGGCCAGCTTGCTCCGGATTTCCTGCCCAAACAGATGCTTTTCGGGATCGAGTCCAGGTCGGTGCTCCCGCTGCCGCTCGAAAAAGTCCGTCGTGCCTTCCTCATACTGCCCCGCGCGAAGTTCAGGCGCCTGATCTTCTGGCCGCGCCTGTCGCCGGCGAAGTTGATCCAGGCACACGTTGGTCACAATTCGATACAACCATGTATAGAAACTGCATTCAAAGCGGAAGCGGTGCAGGTTTTTGTAAACTTTCAGGAAAGCTTCCTGATAAACGTCACGGGCATCTTCCGTGCGCTTCATCAGATTGAGCGCCAGCCGCAAAACGTCCCGGTCGTAGCGGCGAACGAGTTCCTCGAAAGCAGCGCGATTACCCACTTGCGCTTCCTGGACTAAGGTGCGCTCGTCGAGGTTGGCCAAAGAGGTCACCGTGGCCAGAGCAGCATCGGAATTGCTGGTCCTGCCGGCACTGTCAGCAAAAGCCAAAGCCCATTGGGATAGCGGCATATTCGCTTTCTCTTTGCCGAATTCGGCGTAGCTCTCTCTACAAAAGGCGCTTAGTTCCTGGCGCCCACCGCAGACAAGTCCACACCACCGATAACCAATTTGGACGCATTCCATCCCAATACGTAAGCAAATGTGCCGCTGCTACTCCAAGATAGAGACTTCGCCTGCACCGTTGGATGCGGGCAACCGGCGAGCGGTACCCTGAGAGGTCACGCCGCAGCCTGCTTTTTTTCCGGCTTCAAACGCCATAGCACCAGCGGCAAGAGTAGCAGAACCACCAGTGCCCCCTGCACGATGTGCCCTTGACCCTTGTAAAAGGCGTTCGGCTGCCCTGCTAGCTCCAATCCCGACCTCAAGAGGCCCGTGCACGCGATCACCAGAAACCATCCCAGCATGTTAAAGCGTGCCACCCAGCGGATCCCAAAGATCACGAACCCCAGCAAAAGCAAGCGTGCCAGAAAATGCTTCAGGAAATCCGTAGGAGAACCCCAGTCCGTCACCAGTGCAAAGCCTACTACAAAGAACAGGAGCAGTCTGAGCCAGCGCACTCGCAGTTCCGCCCCGACAAACGCCGTTGCCAGGGCCAGCACACCGGTAATGAGTAGACCATGGAACACCACACCGCCGATCACTCCCGCAGCCGGAAGCATAGCGTCAAACGAACTCCCAATGCTGCTGGGAGCACTCCGTTGCAGCGTCGGCCACCACAACGATGCTGAGTTCAAAAACCGCTCCAGCCCCAGCAGCAACGCCGAACCTCCTAATCCAATGCAGAAGGCATCTCGGTAGTATTCTCCGGGCATGCCCAGCCATGTGGGAACGTAGTCTTCGCCAAACGCCCGGGCGGCAAAGTGCCACGCCAGCCCAAAGAGAAGAACAATCAGGCCCCACATGAGAACGCCCACAATGAAGGCACCCACCGCAACGAGCGCGATGAAAGTACGCAACGGCATAGCCGTCGGGTACTGCTGCAGAACGGCCGGAATGGCCCTTCCAAAGAGCGCGCTCGCTGCTACACCCACAAGCCCCAGAAGGCCCCATAACAGCATCCGCCGCCATGGTACGCTCGCTGCCGGCGCCACCCGCATTTTCTTGAAGTAGAAAATCAGGACGCCAACCACCAGCCCGATCGCCAAGCCATACTGGCCCACACTAAACAGTGTGCGTAGTAGCGTTTCTTCTTCCTGACTGCGGAAAAATTCTTCTGGCACCTTGACGTAGGTCCGGTAATCGGCCGGCTCATCTCCCAGAACATGCAAATCCATCCGAGCATAGGCGTGATCCGCGGTGTCCTTCGCAGCGGAATTCTGTGGATCCAACGGAGTCTTCTGCTGCCATGTCAGGGTGTGATCGGTCCGGTTCGGCCGTTTCTCGGAGCTCGACTCCTTCAGTTCCCAGCCGCTCAGATCAATCTGCTTTTTCTCGCGCAGATAGGTTTCTGCGATTGCAACTGCTTCTTCCTTAGTGAGCGTCGCTCCCTTCGCTTCTTCCGCAAACGTGTGCCAGAACCCGTGCAACGAACCGTCCGGCTTCAGCGTGACAGCGTATTCCTCCGCTTGCGAATCGCGGAAGTAACGCACCCGCCACAACGCTCCAGGCACCTGCTCTGCGTAGATCGTATTGATTGCAGCGATGGAAATCCTGCGCCGCAGGTATTCGTTGGTAACGGGATTCGTCGTATCCACGAAGAGTGCGGCTTTGTGGTAACTGCTCGGGACCAGGCCATGTTCACGTAGCACCGCATCCGCTTTCATGACCGCCGTGCGGCTGTCCGTCAATAGTTTCAGATAGTCCCCAATGGCTTCGCGCTTGGCTCGCCACACCAACAGTCCGCCAACGAGCACGCATAGCACAAGAAAACCAATCGCTCCCGCGGTGAGTCCGTTGTAGCGGCGGACCGACACCGCTGTTTCCTCGCTCGCCGGCCTATGAGTGAAGTCGATCTCCGGTGGCGCCCCCGCGCCATTCAGCAGGTCGTCCACTGCTTCAAAGCTCCCGCGCAGCAAATAGCTGATGCCGGACCACACCAACGGAGCGACCGCCGCCAGCCCCACGACGACACCGGAAATCTTGAAATAAAGATTATCGGAACGGATCAGCAGCAGACCCACCAGCGATGCATCCACTGTGTAATGCCAGATCAGCGTCGCCAGGATGCCCCATCTCAACATGACGATCCCCGCGATGATGCCAATGATTCCCACTTCAATTCCCCGGATGTATCCGGGCTCCTGTGGATAGGCGCTGTGCAGGAAGCTCCAGAAGAATGCTGGCAGTAGCACAGCCAGCACCCGCGATCCCGTGATCCTTTTCAGAAAAGGGATGGCAAACAAACGGAACAGGAACTCCTCGCTCGTCGCGGCCATTACCCCGATGGCCACGCCGGCAATCCAAGGAAACGACGTGTTCACCGCATCCGAGTAATTCAGATCCTGCGGGGCCCAAACGCCAAACCTCCTCCCGACCATGTAAAACGCCACAATGAATCCGATATGTGCCGCAGCCAGCGAAAGTCCAACAACAGCGGAAGAAAAGAATTCCTTTGAGCGCAGGCCGCGCGGGCTGAAGGCTCCTGAGAGCCGCAGCCGCTCCGGTTGGGCAACGCGGTAGAGCGGCTCACCGCCAGGCAATACCAGAGTTACCATGAGCGCAGTTCCCACCGCCCCCAACAGCATCAATACCAGGCTCTTGGTTACAAAACTTGCATACGCTTCGTGTGTGTCGTAACCGGCCCTTACCTGCTCCCACCCGTTGAGTTGCATCAGGAAATACAGAATCGCGACCACCGCGCCGATCTTCAGCGCCAGGCCCCATGACGTTTTCCCCTGCCGCGTCAGTGATATTCCCAACCACAACGCTCCGCCCATCAGGAATGCATAGGGAATCAACGCGATCTGGTTATAGAGAATGTTCGTTGAACGTAGCTTCTGGTAATCCCGCGACCATGCCTCCGGCACCTTCAGGAATTCTTGCTCGTTCCCAATCCGGTCGCCCTGTAGCCCGACCACCAACCGGTACGGTGCATCTTTGGCTTTAAAATTCTTGCGCTCCCAGGTGAACGACCAGTCCACGCGGTTCGGCCGCGATTGGGAATTGGCCTCTTCCGGCAAGAAACTCCAGTTGTTCAGATCCGTGTTCAGCTTGCTTTGCAAAAAACTCTGCGCCGAGGCTTGCGCCTGCTCGCGATCAAATGACTTGGCCGCTTGCGCCTCCGGAATTTTATGTTCGTAGCTGACGACTTTACCCGCGGGGCTGATCCGCACCTGATACTCTTCTTCCTGCTGCGGCCGGAAAAAACGCACTTCCCAATACCAGATGTTGAGTTCGCCGGACATCAACCGGTTGGCTTGTTGCAAGCCCAGTTCGCGTTCCAGGTAGGTTTTTGCATTCTCGTCCACGTCGAACACGATTGTGGACTGGTAGCCGCTGAGGTTTTCGCCGAGCGCTTCCACGAACTGCTTCGCGCGCTTTTCCGCTTCGCCACGCGAAACCTTGAAATCCACCGAGGCTTCCGGAAACGCGCGGAAAAAATATTTGTGCGCAAACAGTGCGCCCAGAATTCCGAACGCGATCCACAGCAGCAGCGCGCGCTTGTCCGATCCGGTTAATCGCGTTTCCGCCAAGGCAACCTCCCACGGGCATTACCAGCCCCGAACGCCCACTCTAACGATACGCAGGCCTGGGACGCAAGTTTCACGAAAAGCGGACCTTAACCCGAGAGTGGTATAAAGAGGTAGCGATGCCTATCTCTCTTCAGACGGACGTTCGGATGGTGAAAGGCGTGGGACCGCAGCGCGCCGAGCTGCTCGCCAAACGCGGCATTTTTACACTCGAAGATCTGCTGAACTATCTGCCATTCCGCTACGAAGACCGCATCCACTTTTCCAAAATCAAGGATGTTCAACCCAACGGGACCTACACCCTGCGCGCCCGCGTCATGAGCGGCCAGGCCATTCGCGGCATGTACGGCCGCGATGCCATCTACCACCTTCTCGTTCAGGACGATTCCGGCTCGCTGCCCTGCAAATTCTTTCACGGAGGTTATCTGGAAGGACGTTTGAAGCCCGGCCAGCAGCTCATCCTGCATGGCAAAGTGGAAATCGATAAGCTGCGCCCCGCGCGGCGGGAAATGGTCAATCCCCAGATTGAAGTGCTGACAGGCGAAGAAGTGGATTCCGTGGAAATGGGCCGCATCGTGCCCATCTACGAGGCAGTCGGCACCTTTGGCACGCGCCAGATTCGCCGCGCGATTTACGCCACGCTGCAAAACCTCGACCCCAATATCCCCGACGTTTTGCCGCAGGCTATGCTGCAACGCCTTCAGTATCCCTCCCGCCGCGAGGCCTTAATCCACACGCATTTCCCCGAAGCCGGCGAATCCCTGGAAGCGCTCAATCTTTTCCGGTCGCCCGCCCAATTGCGTCTGATCTTCGAGGAGTTCTTTTTGTACCAGTTGAGCTTGGCTTTGGGCCGCAAGGCCGTGCGCAAGGAAAACGCCATCGCATTCCGCGTTCGCGAAGACAAGGTCCGTGGAGCCTTGAAGCGCATTCTGCCGTTCAAGCCCACCAACGCGCAGAAGCGCGTGCTAGCGGAGATTGCCGCCGACCTTGAAAAGCCCGTGCCCATGAATCGTCTTCTGCAGGGTGATGTCGGCAGTGGCAAAACCATCGTTGCGCTCCAGGCCGCAGTTATCGCCATCGAAAACGGCTGCCAGACGGCGCTTATGGCTCCCACGGAAATTCTTGCTGTCCAGCATTTTCTTTCGGCCCGGCGCATTCTTGCTCCCGGTGGCTACACCGTGGAACTCCTCATCAGCGGCCTCAAACCCTCTGAAAAATCCGCCGCGCGC
>CAYOOS010000037.1:0-18111 GCA_964405585.1 uncultured Acidobacteriaceae bacterium
AATCCCTTGTCGTTCCCAGGGCCGTCCATATCCATGCCGAGCGTCTTACCGTCATTCGAAAAAGAATGGCAGTTGGCGCAAGTATGCATGCCCGTCAGCAGCAAGCGGCTGCGCGTCTCGCCCACATATCGCAGTCGCCACGCGATCAAAGGCACCGCATTAGGGTCCAGAGGCTTGATTGCACTCTTATCGCCTTCTGTCGGCATGAGCGGTACATCGCGATAGAAGATAGGCGCGCCCACCGGATCTCTGGATATTTGGACACTGACTTTGCCGCGGGACACCGGCAGTTTTTCTCGGAAACCGGTGAACGTGATGGTCGCCGGAAAATCCACGGCATGTTTCTTCAGTGATGCCCATGTTTCGTCATCAGGAATCCAAGTTCGGGTGGCGGCTAATTGGGGAGTCAGGGTGGGCCGCTCGTTTGAGGGTGCAACACAGCGCTCGTCAATCTCGCCTATTTGGAAGCGCTCGCCGCGGGAGCTCGCGTGCACCCCCGGGGAATCATCAGCAAATACGATGTCAATCTGCCACACCGTCGTGTCTTCCGCGGTATCTCGCCAGAGAAAAGTCGGCGGCGCCATGTCCGGCGGGAAGATCGATTTCTCGTCGGGATAATCCACGATGATTGGCTTAAGCGTATTCGCGGACGTTGCATTGTCTTCTGTGCCGACTTTCGTTTGGGCCGCCGCAGGCAGACTTATGCACAGGCTAAGCAACGCACAGGTCAAATGAATGAGCAACACCAGGATTGTAACGAAGGACGTGGAAGTCTCTGCCCAACTTCTGGCACCGGCCCTGAAAAACATTCGCCCCACCTGTGGCGAAAAGGATATGCGCCTCACAAGCTCTCGTCAAGGGGAAGCGCATGCCCAGCTGCTCTTTAGGGCCAGCATTCCACTGGTCATCGTTTTCTATCCCTATAGCTTATTTCGAGGAATGCTTGAAGATACTCCGCTAGCCTCAGGTGGGTCCACGCGTGATGATTTCACCCTGGTGTGCCGTCACGCAAGTCCGCTGGAATAGTCGAAACTGGCCTCAGGTGCCAAAACTCTTTTTCTTGCAATGGTTCTTATCAGGGCTGATGCCCTCTCCCCACGATCGAGAAAGCGCACGAACTTCTGGGACGGCAAACTAGCGAGTTGAATTCAAAAGAACTGGCGGAGAGGGGGGGATTCGAACCCCCGGTAGAGGTTTTGGCCCCTACAACGGTTTAGCAAACCGCCGCCTTCAGCCTCTCGGCCACCTCTCCGCGGCAAACTTCTTGCAGTATTGTAGCGTAATACTGCATTTCGTGACAGCCCCGGTATCCCTCCGGGACGGACAGGCACAGCCAATAACAGGGGCCCAAAATGAGCAACGGGAGCTCGCGGAAAAATGCCGCGAAGCAACCGCAAGCGTTCAATGCCTGCTTAAAATCTCCGAGAAACGACCGTCAGGGATCAGCTCATGCGATGGAGCTCTTTGCTGCCACCGGTGCTGACTGAAACCCATCTTTCTGGCGGAAATAAGCGGCAACGCGATCGATAATCTGTGCTAGAGAAGTCTGCGGACGGAAGCCCGTGAGAGAAACAAGCTTATCAATGCACGGCACGCGGCGCATCATGTCTTCGAAGCCTGGTTCATAGGCCTTGTCGTAGGGCACGAACTGGATCGCAGAAGAACTGTTCGTACGCTGCTTGACGATTTTGGCCAGGTTTTCGATGGTAACTTCTTCGGTGTTCCCGATGTTCACCACTTCCCCCAGCGCCCGCTCCAGCGGTATCAAGCGTAGCAGCGCCTCGACGGTGTCACGCACGTCGCAGAAACACCGCGATTGCGTCCCATCCCCGTACACTTCGATGGGGGCTTGCTCCAGGGAACGCTTCACGAAATTAGGTAGCACCATCCCGTAGCGCCCTGTCTGCCGCGGGCCGACAGTGTTGAAAAATCGCGCCACGATGACCGGCTGTTTCTTTTCCTTCCAGTACGACAGCGCCAGAAATTCGTCCAGCGCTTTGGAAGCGGCATAGCTCCAGCGCCCCTTGGTTGTAGGGCCGAGAACAAGATCGGCATCTTCGTGAAAGGGCACCTGAGTATTCTTGCCGTACACCTCCGAAGTGGACGCAATCAGCAGGAGCTTTTTTTTCTTGCAGGCAGCTTCCAGGATAAGTTGCGTGCCGTTCACATTGGTTTCGATCGTGCGCACCGGGCTCTCCACGATCAGTTTCACGCCCACCGCAGCCGCAAGATGAACGATGACGTCCGCATCATCCACTAATTCCGCAAGGAGTTGGCGGTTTTCGATCCCGTCCAGGTGGTACTCCAAACGATCAGAACCTTTCAAGTGCCGGATATTCTCCATGCTGCCCGTTGACAGATTGTCCAGCAACACCACGCGTTCGCCTTGCTCCAGCAGCCTTTCCGTCAGGTGCGAGCCGATAAATCCAGCACCCCCGGTAATGAGATATCGCACGTAGCCTCCTCAGAGTTTGTCAGAATCGTCGACGTCCACGGGATGAACCGAAGCGCGGGAGGGGGATCCTTCGCTGAGCGGATCCAGGGTTTCCTGAGGACCATAGCCATACGAATAGGGATAGTATCGGTAAGAGTAGTAATAATCCGGGGCGCTGGCATCTACGGCGTTCAGCACCACTCCCAAGAGATGGCTCTTCACGCTCGTAAGCAGGTCCCGCGTGCGCGTAAAGGCTTCTTTGGGAGTTTCACCGCTGCGCACCACCAGGAGTACGCCATCGACTTGCACGGACAGAATGACCGCATCGGTGGCGGCCATGATGGGCGGTGAGTCAATCACAATAAACTTGTATTTAGTGCGCAATTCCGCGATGGCATCCGTCAACCGGTGCGACGACAACAAGTCCGCCGGATTTGGAGGCAGCGGCCCCGTGGGGATTGCCGCAAGATTCGGAATCGCGGGATGCGGAACTGTGACCAGATCCAAAGTGGACACGCCGGCAAGATAAGAACTCAAGCCGGCATACTTGCCTGTTCCCAAATTTAACAAACGAGTGATGCCGGGCTTGCGCAGGTCCGCATCTACGATAACGGTCTTGTCGCCCAACTGCGCCAGGGTCACCGCAAGGTTTGCGGCAGCAGTGGTTTTTCCTTCGCGCGGCAGCGCGCTGGTTACCAGGATGACTTGCGGCGGACGATCCGGCTGCGAGAGCAGGAGAGCTGTACGCAACGCGCGAAATGCCTCGGAGACCTGCGATTTCGGCAAGTGTTGCGCCACAAGCTCTATCCGCTTCTCATTGCCGTTCGTGGATGCCCCTCTCAATAGTCCGCTTCGTCTGCTTGCCGTTGCGCCGTCTCCAAAAGCTGGCACCACGGCAAGAGAAGGCAGGCGCGCAAGCGTTTCGACGTCATCTGGGGTTTTCACCGTGTTATCCAGATACTCGCGGAGTAACGCCAACCCGATTCCCCCGATCAGCCCCACCAGAAACGCCAGCGCAATATTGCGCGCTTTGGCGGGACGCGCCGGATAGGAAGGGATCATCGCCGGATCAACAATGTGGATGTTGGAAGACCGCAGACCCGCGGAGATGCCCGCTTCCTTCAGCTTGGTCAACAGCCCTTCATAAAGAGCTTTGTTGGCTTCCGCCTCGCGCCGCAATATGTTGTACTGCACCATTTTTTCAGACATCAAGTTGGTGTCCGCTTTTTGCTGGTCCAGGGCTTTGGTGCGAAGCTCTTCCAACTGCAGCGCGGCCCGGTAGTCGTTCTCCAACTCCACGACAACACTCTTGCTCTGGCGGTTAATCTGCTCGTCTACATCCTTGATTTCCGCCTGAATCCGCAGCACCTTCGGGAAACTCGGGCCATATTGGTTCACGGCTTCCGTGTATTGCACGGATAGGTCGGAGCGCTTTTTCTGCAATTCCTGTAGAACGGTGTTATCGCGCAACTGCGGAACCGCTTCGAGTTCTCCGGACTTCGCAAATTCGTAAAGCGCCTGCTTCTTGATGCGATCGCTTTGCGCGTCGGTCAGTTCCTTGTTCAAATCGCCGAGGCGCTGCGTGGTCATGGTCTGCTTGTCGTCAACCGTCCAGATCTGATTCTGCCGCTCGTACTCGATCCGCGCGTTTTCAGACCGCTCGACCTTGACCTTCAGTTCGTCAAGCTGCCCGGCCAGCCACCGCGATGCCTGGGTCGTGGCTTCGTATTTGCTCCGGTAATTCTGCTCGATATAATTTTCCAGATGCGCATTCACCATGCGCGCCGCCAGTTGCGGGTCGGTCGATTCAAAACTCACTTCCATTAAATTGCTGTTCGGAATGCGTTTTACGCCCAGGCTCCCAAGAAATGCGCTGATTTCCGGAGGGCGTTTCTGATTCGCCAGGCTTCCGGTGGCGATTGCCTCTGATGGGCCATTTTCGCTGGCAAAGTCCGGATTGGTTGCGACCCCACTATTGCGGACCGTCTGCAGCGCCAGCGTCTCGCTCGTCAGGATCTTCGCCTGCGTCTCGATGTAGTTCTCGTCCTCCATCATCAAATCGTAGGAATCCGCGCCCTGGAACGGGAGGACATTCGGATTTTCGCGGTCGATTTCGATTTTCGCGGTGGCCACATACACCGGGCGTGTGCGGAACGTGGCAATGCTCACGATCGTTACCACCAGGAGCAGGAAAGAAAGAATCAGCCACTGATGCTTCCGCAAAATAAGCAGGTAGTCATACAAATGCGGTTCGCGCGGCGAGAGGTCGATGTGGAAGCGCGCGGATGGACTGTACACATTCACGCCCCCATTTGACCCGGGGTCCCGCGGCATTATTTTCGTATCGTCGTTCATTTCAGGCATCTCAGTGATACGCGATCCGGTAGATGGCTACAGCGCTGCCAAAAGCAACTCCCAATGCCACAGCACTGAGCACTACTTGCTTGGCCCGGCTATCCGGAATGTAAAGAATGTCGCTGGGGCGCATCTGCAGGTCTTCGGATTCGCGATGAATCACCTTCTTCAGATCCACTTCCGTTTCCGTCTGCTTGCCCTGATCGTCCTTCCGAATGATGACGGCGTGATCCAACTTCGCAATACTCGTCAGGCCCCCGGCGAGAGAGAGCACCTTGAGAGTCGTGAGCTGCGTGCGATCGTTTGAAACCACAAAGCCACCTGGATGGTTGACCGCCCCTAGGACATAGACAATCCCTGCGTGCGGAACCGTAACCACATCTCCGCCCTGAAGAGGAATGTTGTTGTGAAGATCCCCCGCTTCCAGCAGCTCATTCAAATTAATCGTAATCGTGCTTGCAGACGCCAATCGTTGCTCCGGCAGCGGAATGCCCCCCGCGGGAGGTGCCGCCGCGGTCTGCGGCATTTCCGCCACAGAAGGAAACCCGGAAGCTCCGGTCGCTGGAGTTTTCGCGGCTTCGCTGGCTTCCGTCGTGCCGGTCGCCACATCGATTTCCGGGGGCTCGCCTGAGTTCGAACCTGTGCCCGCGCCAGCGCCAGGTGCGCCCGGCTTATTGATTGCCGCGGGATCCTTCACTTCAATAAATGTTGCGGTATGAGCGCGAGAAACGATGATGGTATCGCCGGCATCCACTGCTATGCCGCCAGCTTCGGCCAGCACTTCGAGCAAGGTCACACTGCGCTCCGCCTCGTAGACCATCGGGTGCTGCACCGCCCCAACAATAGTAATCGGCCGGCTGCGATGCTCTTTCACCATCACACCTACTACCGGATGACTCACCAGGCCATTCGCTTCCAGAACCTCCGCGATTTTCTGCTCCGCTTGGAGTTCGGTCAGCCCCACAACCTGCAGACGAACCGGGACAAGGGGAATCCCGACCGTGCCCGATTGGCTGACCCGCAATTCGCGCGACAGTTCTGGCACATCGAACACCGATATATCCAATAGGTCGCCATTTCCAATCACGTAATCGTGTGGACCAGACTTTGCTCCCGTAGAAAGATTTCGAATGCGCTCATTGGTCTGTTGCGGCGTTTCCAGGACGGGGGCGTCCTGCGCAAAATTCCGCGGGGCAAGCACGAGCGCGCTCGCCAAAAGCATTAAGCACACGGGCAACGACCGATTGGCACCTCGCACTTCGAACATCAAGATGTCTGACCCCCTTGCGGCATTATACCGTTTGTAGCCTGCGAACTGCCCCTTGTTTTCGCACTAAACTGACCGGCGGAATCCCCTGCGATTCGCCCGGGCGAGGAGGGTTGAAGGCGGGTCGTCGCCAGGAACGCGGCTACCATAAACAGCATCGCGTTGGCTGGTATGTGCAGGTTAAAGTCTACCAAACTGTGGACCAGTAGCCCACTGCATCCCACCAGCCCGGACAAATTCAAGGAGGCCCCGAAGGAACTTCCGAGCTCCGCCAACCCACGCAAGGACTCAAGTAAGAGGACTCCAAGAAACCAGGCGCAACACAGGCCACCCAGAACCCCCGTTTCCGCCAAGGCCTCCAGGTAGTCGTTGTGGCTGTGATTCACGATCTTGCCGTCATAGAACGTGTCATACGGGGGAAAGACCATTTGAAGTGTCCCCAGTCCCGTCCCCATCACCGGGTGGTCGAGGAAGATATGCCAGGTGTCTAAGCGCATAGACGCACGTTTCCCCTCGGTGACCTCCAGGGATTGATAGTTGGTGAACCGCTGCAGCACCTGATGCACGCCAATCCAGGAAACCGCCAGGACGGCGCACAACACCGCTATTCCCCCCACCAGCATGTGCCTGCCGCGGACCCGCCGCACCAGCAACAGAAGAAACAATATGACCATTTCTACGGCCAGGCTGACGATCCCTCCGCGCGAAGCCGAAAGCAGCAGGGCCACGATCGGGACGATCGCGAAAAGCACCACAAGAAACAGCCGCTCGCGACGGACTTTCCCCAGGAACAAAGGCACCAACGCAACCGGGATCAGAAGTTCCGCAAACCCCGCAAAGTGGTTCCGGTTAACATAGGGCCCAAAAGGCAGGCCACCGTACCTCATGACGCGGAACCAGTAGAGCTTGCCGTTGAATGTGAGGTGCTGAAGAATCCCAAAGATCGAAACGAAGAAAGCCAGGCTCATCAGAAACCACAACAGCCCTCTCATGTGGCTGGAACGGTTGAACGACACCGTCAACAGCAAGAGCAAAGACAGATTGGCAATCAGAAGCTGCAGCTCCACACGTGTGTAATACTGCGATGCCGTGGTGTGAAATACCATCTGCATGAACACCAGCAGGCTTAGGCTGGCCAGGGGCATAAACAAAGGTGAGAGCTGGACCTGTTCGGATTGCCGCTGGTATTGGCGCAAAGCCCACAGCACCACAAGCCACGCCAGTCCGATCTCCACGACCGCCTGCGACCATTCCTCCACTCCACCATATGCAAGAACGCTGAACGTCACGAGTGCACAGATAACCAGGCGGAAGAATCTCATGGCTGCCGCTTCTCCGGCGTCTCCGGCACCAGCGTCACGTCATCGATCCAGGCGTTCCCCGATATGCGTACATCCGGGTCGTCGCTAGGATCACGGCGTATACACACCTCCACCCGATGAACATCTGGCCCGGCCTTCCACGGGAGATCAATTGAAGTCCACGGAGTCGTGCCATGCACCTCATGCGTCACGATCGGGGGAATGTACGTCTTGCCCATGCTTTGCAAACGGAACGATAGCCCCTGATTTGTGGTCAACTCTTGCGTTTTGATCCAGCCGGAGAACAGGTAATCTTTGCCCGGTTCCACAAGCCCCATGGTGCAGGCCACGTCCAGATTCGGGTTTTCCTTGCCGTTGAACGAAATCCGCAGCGACTGCTCCCCCGAGAGTTTTTGCGTGCCATCGAGTGTCGTGCGCACTCCCTGCACAATCGGCTGAAATTGCCAGGCAAAAGGTGCGTTGCTGATGCCGGATTCAAAACTTGGATCCCATAAGACGGAACCCCTCGGCTGCAGCAACGGCGGAAGGTCCAACGTGGCCATTCCCTGTTCCCAGATTCGCCTTGCATCGGCGTCTGCTCCCGATGCCAGTAGTGCGTTCACCAGCGCGGCGAAATCGCGTATCTGAAGATGCGGTTGCATTGCCAGCAACTGTGCCCAGACTTCCATGGCCACGCCCAGTTGCTTGGCGCTCGTGGCCTCGGCGATCACATCGGCGTACACTCCCGGTTGGGCTGGCAACACCTTGCCAAGAATCTCGTCAAGGTTCGGGTCCGCCCGGTAGACCCGAGAGAAGGCCGCTGCAGCCCTGCCAGGGTCGGCCAGCAGCGCCAGGTGAAGTTCCTCAAACGCATGCGGCAAATCCCCCGTCCGCAACAAGTAGTTTCCATAGCGCCAGGCAACTTCCGCCGAAACCGGGTAGCTTTGCTCGGCGCGTTGGTAGGCCTCGCGCGTCGCCTCCGCATTCCCTTCCAATTCATAAGCCGTGGCCAGATCCAGCCAGGCCTCCGTGTAGTGCGGATCAAGCGCTATCGCGTGATGGAGGGAATCCTCGGCCCGGGCAGGATCTGGATCCTCCAGGCTGTACTGCTCATAGTGTCCCAGCCGGTACCAATATTCCGGATTGCGCGGCTCCAGGCGCGCGGCGGTCTCGAAGTCTTTGGTGGTTGTGCCTTCGGCAGCACGCGCCGCAAGCGCCATCCGAATCCCAAAAAAAGACACCACCACGGCGACCGCAACGGCCCCTAAAACCAACAGACCCCGCGAGAGGGAATCAGAAAGGCGAAGGATCATCTGAAGGCTACTGTGCCTAGTCGAAAAAGCAGATGCAAGAATAAAGTAAAAGAAGAACGATGACGAGGGATGCTGTTCCAGTTTGGAACGGTGCTCTATTTCCCCAGCGACGCCACTTGCCCCTCATCCACCCGGCCTCGCCGCCGTACATCAATGCCAAGCCTCTTGATCTTCTGATTTAGGGTTGACAACGGTATCAGAAACCGCTCTGCCGCCTCTGTCTGATTCCACCCCGTTCGCTCCAGCATATCCACAATAATTCGCCGTTCCACCTCATCGATGATCTGGAACAGCGAGGGATTGGGATTGTCTGCCGCGGTACGCGCGCCAGATTCCCCCGGCAAGGGTGGGAGAAACTCCGAAAGCTGCAGGCGCACCCCCCGGACGATCTCCTTGCTACGAATGGAATCCGGCAGCAGGTCGACGTCCACGCGCTCTTGCGTCGAAAGAACCACGGCGCGCTCCACCACGTTCTCCAGTTCCCGCACGTTTCCTGGCCAGTCGTAATCCATGAGCAGTTTCATCGCCGCCGGTGTAAATTGCCGCAGTGGTTTTGCATTTTCCAGGCAAAAGTGCTCCATAAAATGAATCAGCAGGAGCGGAATGTCTTCCCGCCGGTCGCGCAGCGGCGGCAAGCGAAGATGGATAACGTTCAAACGATGGTACAGGTCTTCGCGAAACCGCCCTTCCTTGACCAGCGAAAGCAGGTCGATATTGGAAGCAGCCACGATGCGCACGTCCACTTTGATCTGCTCCGTGCCGCCCAGCCGCATGAATTCGCGCTCCTGAATCACGCGTAGAAGCTTGGCCTGGGTTTCCGGGCTCACGGTGGCGATTTCATCGAAGAAAATCGTGCCCTGATCGGCCACCTCGAAAAGACCTTTCTTGGAGGCCACCGCGCTGGTAAACGCGCCCTTCACATGCCCGAACAGTTGCGATTCCAGGAGGTCGACGGGGATCGAACCCGTGTTCACGGGGACAAAAGCCTTGTCTGCGCGCGGCGAAGCGGAGTGAATCGCCTTGGCGATCAACTCCTTGCCCGTTCCGCTTTCCCCACTGATCAGAATGGTGGAGCGTGACGGCCCAACCTGCGCAACCAGGTCAAACAACGTCAACATTTTGTCGCTCTTCCCGATGATGTTGGGGAAATTGAATCGCTGCTTCAGCGCCCGCTTCAGGTGAAGATTTTCGTCGCGAAGCCGCCGCGCTTCCACCGCCTGGGCCACTTGCGCCAGCAGTTCATCGTTGGACCACGGCTTCGTGATGTAGTCCATCGCCCCGCTCTTAAAAGCCGCTCGCGCCATTTCAATCGAGCCATACGCCGTAATCAGCAGGATGGGGAGATGGGGGTCCTGACGATGAATCTCCTTCAGCATGTCAATGCCGTTGCGGTCGGGAAGGCTGACATCCAGCAGCAGCAAGTCGAACGGGCGCTCCTCCAGACAGGTGAGACCCATCTGGCCCGTCCCCGCGCTCGAGACCTGATAGCCTTCCGTCTTCAGGAGCAGCTCAAGGCCTTCGCGGATTTCGGATTCATCGTCAATAACTAGAATCGAGCCTTTAGACATGGACTACTTTCCTGACGGCCGGTAATTCGACGTGGAATGCGGTTCCGCGGCCCGGTGTCGAGCGCACATCAATTCTGCCGGCGTGTTCTTTGATGATCCCGTATGTTACGGACAGGCCGAGCCCGGTGCCTCGCCCGGTCGCTTTGGTGGTGAAAAAAGGATCGAAGATCTTATGGATGTGCTCTCGGGGAATCCCGTTGCCAGTGTCTACGACTTCCACTTCCACGCTGCCATTGTGCGCGGCTGTGCGCACTTCCAGCATTCCTCCCGTAGGCATGGCGTCCCGCGCATTCAGGAAAAGATTCAAAAAGACCTGCTGCAATTTGTTCGCGGAGCCGCGCACCGCCGGTAACCCCTCGCCTAGCTGCTTCACTACCCGTATCTGCGATGTCTTCAACGGGTGTGCCACCAGCGATAGCGTCTCTTCCACCACTCGATTCAGGTCCACGTCCGCTAGCTCGCCCGCGCCCGTCCGCGAAAAATTCAGCAGGTTGTTGACGATCTCGCTCGCCCGGAACGTCTGCTTCACGATCTTCTCGATGATCGAGTGCCGTGGATCATCCTCCGGCATCTGCTTGGCCAGCATCTGGATGTAGTTGGAGATCACCGCCAACGGCGTGTTCACTTCGTGCGCCACTCCCGCCGCCAGCAATCCCAGCGAAGTGAGCTTTTCCGTCTGGCTCATCTGCTCTTCCATGCGTTCGCGCTGCGTCACATCGTCGAACAGCAACAAGCGCCCAATCCTCTCTCCGGACTTTCCTACGAGCGGCGTAATCGAAACGTTCACCACCAGCGAAACACCTTGTCGTTGCAGACGGTGCTTGTAGATCCCGGTGATCTGTTCCAGGTCGTCGCGCGAAGCGATTTCCGAAGCGAGTTCCGGCGGCAGCAGGCTGCTAAGCGGCTGCCCAACCGCGGCATCTCTCGCCACGCCAAAGACCTGCTCCATCCTGCTGTTCCACGCTTCCACGGTTCCTTGCAGGTCTACGGCAAGCACGCCGACGTTCAACGATTCCACAATGTTTTCGCTGAAATCTTTCAGGCGGGCAATCTCGGAGGCTTTCTGTTCCAGGGAGCTATACAGTTGCGAATTGTCCAGCGCGATGGCCACATAACCGGCGATCGTCTGCACCAGTTCGACGTCGTCGCTTGAAAGGAAATCACCGTCAACGGTTTTGCCCAGTCCAAGAACAGCGACCGCATGTTCGCGGATACGACAGGGGATGAAGTAATTCAGATCGAGCTGCTCCAGGGTGCGGCGAACGCTGTCGCTCACTTCCCGAGCGCTGCGCGAGGATTCATAGAAAATAGGGCCTCGCTGGAATTCCTCCCGCGCTGGCGCGATGAAGCTCAGGTCCAACGATTCGGTCAACCGCACGCCCATCGAGCGCGCCAGCCGCATCTCGCCGGGACGTTGCGGATCTTCCACGAAGATCGCCAACCGGTCGACAAGCAGCGTTTGCGATACCCGGTCCATCACCGAACCCAACATGGGCTCCAGGCGCACTTCGTTCGTCAGCGTGCGCCCGAATTCAATCAGCGTGCGCCGATAGTCCAGACGATCCCGGTAGAAAAAGCGATCCAGCCGCGCCTGAATACCTTCGCGGAACGGTTGAAACAAAAACGCGGCGATTACGATGGCGATCATCCCCGCAACGGGACCGCTCGTCTGCGCGTGGAATATCTCCGCAATCAACGCTACCAGCGCGAAATAGATGGCCGCAACCGCCGCCGTGGCCGCTGTGTAAGCCAGCCCGCGCTTGAAGATGATGTCCACGTCCATCAACCGGTAGCGGATGATGGCGTAACCAAAGCAGAGTGGGATCAATACCAGGCTTAGCGCGGTAAATTGCTCCCACGGGAGCGTGGCGGCGTCAAAATCGTACGGAATGATGTACAGCAGTGTGAACGGGAGGCTTCCCAACAGTGTTCCCGCCGTAAGCCATTTCATCTGCTGGCGAAGCACGCCCGAACGCGAGCGGCGGTAGCTGAAATAGAACACCAGCCCTGCGCTCAGGAAATAAAGCCCCAGGTAGCTCAGTTCCCAGTCTTCAAGCAGGACGCGCGATCGCGTGGTAGGCACAAAGCCCAGAGCATTCACGGCCGCAAGAATGTGAATCAGCAGCAGGCCCAACGGCGGCGCATAAACAGCCGCGAATTTCAGAAGCGACTTGCGCGCCGATTCGCTGCGCTCCGGAAACACCAGCGCAAAATGCAGCAGTAGGGCCGGTGCCAGCAGCCGCGCGACAACGCTGGCCCAATACACTTCCAGATCAAACGTGTCCAGCTTGCCGCTGTATTGGAACGAATACAAGAAGAACGAAACCAGGCAGAACACATAAAAATGCACCGCGCGTGGCGCATTCCACCGGCGAATAAAAATAAACACTCCGATGAAGAGGTACAGCAGGCCCACAACCCGCAAGTAGTTTTCGACCGTGAGAGGCTTATGCGCGGGCGTAGTGATCAGGCGGGTTTCAAACTCTTCGCCGTTGCGCGTGAGTTTGTAGCGTAGTTGCGTCCAAAGCCCTGCACGGAACAGCCGCCGTGCCACTTGCGCCGCGCTGGGAACTTGCGCGTCGTTGATGGTCAGCAGGATGTCCCCGGGCCGGATACCGGCACCGGCCGCCGGGGAATCGGGAGCCACGCGCCACGCTTCGATCCCTGCGGCGCTGTCGGACCACGCTACACCGTCATCAACGAGGTCGAATTGCGATCGCTGTAAGAAATTGAGCCAGGCAAAGGTCACCGCCACCAGCGTTGCCAGCGCCAGGACCACCGCACCTACTCTGACTCGTAGATTCTCCTTCATTGCTTAAGCCGTTAAATACACCCCGTCCCTTTCAGGATTTAGCGTGCAACTCGCCTTCCATTCTTTGGTAGGTAGCTCTCCTGTCAAGTGCTTACAATTCATGCACTTCCGGATTCATGGCGGGCTCTGTCGAAGCGACTTCCATTTTCTGGTAGGGCAAATACAACTTTCCAGAAGCTCGGTAACTGCTAAAACTGGACGCTCAGGCCCCCACGGAAGCTGCGGAAGGCTGGCACCAGAAACAGCGGCCCATCCGGGGTGACCAGGGAGACATACCCTTGCGCAAACAGGTTGTCGCATTCCGCGTTGGCTTCCCAACGCCCCAGCGCAAACCTTGGCAGCGGTTGGCGGATGGCGATGTTCACATAGGGATTGACCTGATAAATGTTCTCACCGTAGGGGTCTACTCGCGAGACGCTCACGCCATTCACCCACTTGTAGCCTGCGCTGATGCTCGTCCCTGTGCGCGAAACTTTCCCGGTCACCTTGGCGGCCAGCGATTGTCTCGGCAGCGTGTGCAGCGCATCGCGCAGTTCGCCTTCCACGGCATCGGTGGGAGCAAGGGCCCCGGCGAACGCATAGACTGCCGTGAATTCCACATCGTCCGTGATTCTCTGCCGCAGCGCCAGGCGCGAGCCCCAACTCGAAGAGGACCCCCCGTCGTAAGCAAATCCCTTCGAATAAAAGTCCTGAATATATTCGGACGAAGGCAGGTCTTCGCCACGGCCGTACAGCGCCAGGTGGCGATTGTCATCATGGAAAGCGGCAATTTGCAGAACGCCATGGCTGCCCACCTTGCGCTCCATAGCCACTTCTTCGTGCTGGCCGTTCTCCAGCACCGGACGGCCCTGGCGGAACAATAGCGAGGGGAACGTATCGAGTTGATTCAGCGCGTTCGTCAAATTGTCGGTAGGTGAGGAACCGATCAGATCGGAGACTAGCGAGTCGTTCGGCAGGGCGCTATTCGGCAGCGCCGCGTAAATTATGTCCGCGTACCACTTGGGAGCAACCCGCGTCTCCAATTTCATCCGCGGCCGCACGCTCCACGCCGAAGAGCCTATCCCCATGAGCACGTATTCGCCGCCAACGCGCAGCAGAAAGCGATCGCCAAGCGTCACTGATTTAGCCTGATCCAGCCGCAACCCACGGAACGTGGGTCCTTCCGGGCCAATCTTTGCTTCGCGAAGCACAACCGTACTCTGTGCGCCGTTCGTGAACGAACCATTTGGCAGCCAGATAGCCGCAATCCCGCCTGCGGGAGAGTCTTCGTCGTAACTGACCTGCCCAGCGATGACCACGTGATTGAATCTGTCGATGGGTTGATCGTAGGCGAATTCCGTACCCGGCGCTGCGTCCACACTGGACACGGAACCCGGACGTCGCGCGCCATTGGTCATATCCACGCGCATACGCGGGTTGTAACCGCTGCTCTCAGGCACAATCACGGAAGCGACCGCCGGGTCGTCCTCTCCCCACTGCAGAACAGGCCGCAATCCCGAAGCCGAGCGCAACACCCATTTCCAATCGTCTGGTTCCGCGGCGCCACTCGTGGGTGGCCGCCGGAGTTGCTCGATCGATGCGAACATCGATTCCATTCGCACGCGTACGACCGTCGTCAAATTCGAGGAAATGCGAATGTGCTTTTGAAGATCAGGCAGGAATCCGGCCAGCGTCACGCGCACGGTGTAAAAGCCCGGCTCAAGCTTGTCGCCCTTGAAAATACCCTGGGTATTCGTAAGGAACTGGCGTACCGCCAGCATCCCCGGCGTCTCCGAAAATACCTCCACCGTCGCGCCCAACTGCGGAATTCCCGCGGAGTCACGTACCACGCCAGAGATTGTTCCAACGACAGGTTTCGACGTGGTTTGCGCATTCGCCGGCGACGCGCACCAGCACACACTCATAGCGGACGCCAAAAACACTCCGAAGCATAGGAGCGGGCCGGGCTTCAATTCGCTTTACCTCCCCGGTGTTGCGTTCGCCGCAGTCTTGGGTTCCACTGGATTCTTGATCGAAAAATCTGCCGTGCGCGAGATGCTGCTCTGCGACAGCGTGTCCGTCGCGCTAACCTCCAGAGTATACTTACCCGGCGCCAGCGTTGCCAGCGGCAACAGCCGCTCGATGGTCACCTGCTCCCCGGTCTGCTTCATCTGCTCTGAGGTTTCCTTGAACTGCATGATCTGCTGGTCGCCCTTCTTCACCGTGTACACGAACGTCGCGTTGGACTTGTGCGTCTTGTCGTCCGGCTTCAAGTTGTACACCTGAAGATAGATTCCCAGCTTGTCGTTGGTCGTGAAATCGCCGTCCATCCGTGGACGAACCTTCGAGGAGCCCAGCACAAACTGGCCCGTGCCAATCTGCTTGGCGGGAACATGCTCGATCTGGTCCGCCAGTATCAGCGTGCTGGCGTCCAGCTTCACATCTTCGTAGCGCGGCACCGCCAGCCGCGTATTCACCACGCCAACATTTCCGCTCTCCACGTCCTTGATCACCAGGTCCAGCCGGTACAGCCCCGGGCGCAACGGCAGCGCCTTCTGATAAATCGAGGACTGCTTCACGGACTGCTGGAAGAGCGAATCCGGAAAGTCTTTGCTCACCGAATCTTCAAATGTCTGCACCGTTCGCCCAGTCAATGTGCTTACCCGTCCAAAAATGTTGATCGAGGCGGAGTGCACGCCTTCCTTTGACTTGAACTGCAGTTGGTGGTTGGGGATCTGCACCGTCACCGGCACCAGCACCGTGTCGCTGGTCACTTTCATGAAATCCGTTCGATACGTGAAATGAACCTGATCCCGCACCATCCGCGAAGTCACCAGTGCTTCCAGGTCCTTGTACTTCACTTCCGGCGGTTTCTGAATCTTCGCGTAAAGTTCCAGCCGCGTGAATTCATTCAGGCTCGCGGGTTGCCCTCCCATTGTTGTCGGCATGTGCGTGCCATCAGAGCGCGTGAAACGGTCTGTCTTCGAGGCCAATCCCATGGCTTCCAGATCGCTCAAGCCCGCTCCGGGAACATAGAGCAGCGCGTCCTTCTCGGAAGGATCCATGGTCAAGTGATATTCGCCGGAACCGCTGGGATCCACGAACTCCAATTCCACGTTTTCCTGAATCCCTTCCAGATACCGATACCGCCAGGTTTCCCAGGGATACGTCGTCGTCGAGCCGCCGCCCATTTCCTCCGGGCGATCCCAGGTGCCGCCCGTGGGATGCGATTGGATTTCATCCGGTGGGCCCCACATGATGTAGATGCGCCCGCGATCCGTCTTCCATCCCGGAATGCCGGAAGCGTAATGCTCGTTGGCATAGGCGATGCGCCGGTAGTGCTCTTCCTTGAAGTCGTTGTCCGGCAAATCGGGGTTGCTGCTGCGGCGCAGCCAGAACTGCTCGATGAACTGTTCGCGCTCTTCGTTCGTTTCCAACTGCAAAAACGCTGTGCGCTCTTCCGGCGAAATAATGTACACCACGTCTTCGTTCAGCCAGCTCTTGTAAGGACCCTCCAATTCCTTGAGGGTCTTCTTCATTTTCTGTTTCTGTTCTTTGGTCAGCTTTTGATTTTCAGCGGGGATAGGAATTTGCGCGTTGGGATCTTGAGGTTGCACCTGCTGCGCGTAAACCGGCAAGGCCAGAAACGTGGACGCGATGAGATACGTGAAGATAGTCCTATAGTTCTTTTGCATTGAGACACCCTTACGACCTCTGGATTCTAATCCTACGATTTAGCCACGTCAATTCAGTAATCTCGCTCATTCGAAGAGACTTGGCCCCGATTCTTCTTAGACGAGGCCAGGTTGCTCGTTAGTTGCCTGCTGCGGTCCGTTTATCAACGTGAATCTGTGCAACGATGTGCAAGGAATCGTATCGAGGACTAGTACTGAGGTTCGCTCTCTTGCCTACTGCAGCCTGCGGTTCTGCACTTCCGACCCGATCAATGAATCGAAAATCGCCAGTACGTGTCGCCGGTATTCCACCATGCGGCTCAGCACATCCCGCAAATGCGGCTCGCGCTCTACTTCACGGTGCCACTTCGCCAGCACTGCCGGAGGCACTTCGATATCCTGCCGCAGTCGCTCCGCGGAATGTCCGCGCAGAAATAGCCCGTAGAAAAACGCTGCTTCCCGCTGCGGAAACGCCAGGTCCGTAGCGATTTCAACCGGCATGACTGGTGCGAGTGTCGCCATATAGAAAAACGCAGTTTACCTAAATCGTGTTCCGCGTCAAGTAGGACATCGGTCCTGATGCTGCTTTCCGGTCAATACTCCCCTGCCCCGTCATGCAACGGTTCCTGTCTTGACCCGCTCTAACCGGCATAGGATGCTGTAATCCATGGCACGGTTACCCAAGTCCATCGCCGGCAAGACCCTCGGCAAGTTCGTGCGCTTTGGCATGCTCCGCGGACTCCGTTCCGTCGAGATCGATCCCGAAGACTTCCGCAAGTACTTGTCCCAGAAGCATTCCTTGTGGATTCCTCACTTTGGCCGCATGAAAGATGTCCCCATGGATAAGCTGGACGCCATTGCCGAGCGCCTCATCCACGACGCGCAACGCCTCGCCCTGGCTCAAGGAGCGGGCTTCGGCCTGGGCGGCATGCTCACCCTCGTGCCAGACGCCAGCCTCCTCACCGTCATCACGTTGCGCCTCATCCAGCGCCTCTGTCTGCTCTATGGCTTTGAACAGAAAGGCTCCGACCAACGCATTGAATTGTGGCTCGCCGCAGCCGCCGCTGCTGGAATCGACTTCAGCAAGGATTTCGCAGAAAAACAAATGGTAGAGAAATTAGCGCCGCGCATCGCTGGCCGCCTCGCCGTCCGCATCGGCGAAGAAAGCGCCGAAAAGTGGGTGGGACGCATGGTTCCCCTCGCCAGCTCCGCCATCGGCGGCGCCCTCAACTACACTTTCGTCCGCTCCTGGGGACGCCGCGTCCAGCGCCACCTTCGCGAAAAACATCTCCTAGAACGCGCCTCCGCCGCTCCCCAGTTAACCATCGTCCCCACTCCCACCGCCTAATTCGCGGGTGCCTGTAGATGGTCAAGACGTTGTTCCTCTCCAGAGAAGGTTGAAATCCCC
>CAYOOS010000038.1:0-17929 GCA_964405585.1 uncultured Acidobacteriaceae bacterium
AGTCGTAACAAGGTAGCCGTAGGAGAACCTGCGGCTGGATCACCTCCTTTCTAAATAAGCGAGATCTACTCCGCTATGGTGTGCGGAGGATGTTCTCCAAGCGCATCCTGCGGCTCTCACGGGCAGGTAGGATGCTAGACTCGAATTACTCTTTATCGAGCAGGTTCTGGCAGATCGCTATCGGTTGCGCGAAGAGAAAAATTCAATGAAGGAAGGGCCGTCTGCCTCTGGCAGACGGCCCTTTTTATTTTTGTACGGCAGCTTTTTTGGTTTTTGACCGGTTTAGTTGCTTCTCCTACCCATGCGTCGAGTCGTGTAGAAAGGTCATGATAGCAAGTAGGTAACTATAGAGATTCGATTATTTTCTTGACTGCGTCAGCCAGGGGTAGTAGTCTGATTTTGCACGACTCCCCGGCAAACCAATGCCGGTTTGGGCAATCTATATGATTGCCCTTCTTTTTTGCTTCCACGCCGCGCATGCCAGAGCGAACCATTATTTACGTGGATGGCTTTAACCTCTACTACGGGGCGATTCGGGGTGGAAACTATAAGTGGCTGAACTTGCAGCGGTTTTTTGAGCTTCTTCGGCCTCACGACGACATCCACCAAATCCACTATTTCACCGCTCTGGTTGATGGTCCCACGAGGCCCAATCAGGAGACCTACTTGCGGGCTTTGGGGACATTACCCAAGGTGAATATCGTCCTGGGAAAATTCAAGAAAAAACAGGTTCGCTGCTCCAATGCGCTCTGCACTTTCACCGGGAACCGATTTTTTCAAGTGCCCGAAGAGAAGAGGACTGACGTTAACATCGCCATTTTCCTCATCGACGACGCCTATCAGGATAAATTCGATCATTCTATCGTTGTGAGCGGAGATTCCGATCTCGTTCCGGCAATCGGGCTCCTTAAGACACGCTTTCCGAAAAAAAGAGTCACTGTCTATGTGCCTTCAAGAAATCCGAAACGTGGGGCTGCCGTCGAACTCCGCTCTGCTGCTGACAAGTCTCGCACCTTGCCCCTTAATTTGTTGCCTCTCGCGCAGTTTCCCGGTTCAATCCCCGACGGAGCCGGTGGAGTAGTGACTAAGCCGGTGTCCTGGTAAGCCGGGCAATTCCCGCCCGAATGCTGGTGTGGTCACCCCGTGAAATGGGCCAGTCATCCCGAGACGCTCTCTATTTACAATATAGTTCAGTACTATTATGGTACCGACGACCGTTTTGGAACGCAACATCGGGCACGTGTCCCAAGCGAAACAAAGGAGAAGAGATGAGGATTCACTTGGTAACACAGAGGCTTATCGGCCCATCCACTTCGGGAATGAAGCACGGATTCTTTGGGCATTCTCATGCAGGTTGACAATTGTAACGCCCCAAAGAGACTGTCGGTCTGAGTTCGCCGCTTCCGGCGTGAGAAGGTTCTATGGCTTGCTGTAGAAGGCATGAATGCTCACGTGAACCCAAGAGGATGCGTTCGACTAAAGGATCAGTGCGGAGAGCGGGCAAGAAAGACTTGCTGGCAAGATTGAGCGAGTTCAGTCCTGGCCAGATTCGAGCTATTGCGGAATTTGAGAAGGTGTCGTGCACGTTTCTTATTCAGTCGGTTTCCATGCTTGCCCTACTATACCTAGATTTCCATTCGCCCGGTCGGTATGACTTGGCTTTTGCCGCAATATTCTGCGCGATTCTGGGGCTCCGACTTGGCCGGCGATAAGAATATCCATGAGGTAAGATTTTCATCTTGCCGGGTGCCCCGTTCTTCGCACTTTCTGCGAAGAGTGGATCTTAGGTTTTTCAGGAGGTGTAATGAACAGGTCTAACTAGCATCCTGTCGCATGGCAGTCGGTAGTGTCCTAATCTCATTTCTTAATTCTACGCTTGGAGTCAAGTGTGGAAGTTGACTTGCTGTGGGAATCACTTCGACCGAATCTCGTTTTGGACATCGCGTAAGCCAGAACAGACTTCTTCGCTGTTCTCCTTGATCGCTTTCAAGCAATCCTTAAGTGTCTGACGGAAGATTTCCAACCACCAGATTATTACCGCCGTTGATGCGAGAATCGCTGCTTCCGTGCCTGACATTTACCCCTCCACTTGACAGATGTGTTCTAATGAAGTTCTCCCCTTGCGCCCGCAAAGTATGCTAACTCAAGATTCTGGCAGCGAAAAAATAATACGAGCGCCACTAGTCCAATCACACTGTAGGAAAAGCTCTCTCTTTTCGGGGTCATCGGTATCTCTTTCGTCCAACAGGAAGAATTTGGCACCTTGCAGCGGTACAGCAAACTCGTATTCCGCTGAGCGAGTCATAAGCGTTTGGGAATTGACAAGTACATCGAAGATTTGTGCGCTAAAAGCTCGCTGCTCTCTATCGCTCTTGAAAGTGTTGACGAAAAGTGTCGCTCGTTCGTCGCACCAACCTTTGATGGGCGAAGACGAGGTTCTCACTCAAGTACATGCGTGGCGCATCTATGATGAATGGCTTTCCGATGAGCGAGTCGTATTTCTTCCGGAACCAACACAGTTGGACAAGAGGTTTCGAGAGCTTACTCAGGTTCGCCGGGCTGCTCCAAAGGACTGGGCCGATTCGTATTTGATTGCCTTCGCGCAGGCGGCGGGCCTTCAACTGGTAACATTCGACAAAGCAATGTCGCATAGGGTGCTGGATGTCGTCCGTCTCGCGACCGAGTGAATACTATAGGCTACTGGTCTCCGAGGAGTGGGTGATCCATCTCCTTACCAGTGGTAGGCGTGCCACATGTCGTCGATGAATGTGGGTTGTGAGACTTCCCCGTCGAGCCAATACTGCGTCTGGCCCTGGCGTTCCCAGCTTGCGCTGTAATCGTAGCCGGACTGCGCGAGGATTTCCGCGACAGCCTGAGTGTCGTCCTCCGTCATCCAGCGATTGACATAATCGAAGAAGGCGGGGTAATTCCACGTGCTTTTGCCGTTCACCAGATATGCCGCCAGGGCTTCGCCGACCCAGGAAACAGAAGTGCAGCAGCGGCGATAGGCTTCGCCCAATTGTTCTCCCGGTGGAGTCAGGATTTGCCAGTTTGCGGGCTGCAATTGTTCGTAGGGTCCGTACAGGCCGGCGCTGACGGGCGCGGAATCCGCGGCATACACACCGTAATGGCCGCCATAAATGACGGTGGCGCCCTGCCAGGCTTGCTGGTAGGTACCGGCGGGCGGCAACTGATTGATGTACAGAGTCTGCATGTCCTCGCCGAATTTGTCGGGATAGTTTGCAGAGACGTTTTTCATTCCCGAATCATTCAGCAGGATGCCTGCAAGAATAATAGGTAATTTTCTGCCACTGCGGTGGCCGCCAAATGCGGGCCAACCGTAACCCGCCTGCACGCAGCCGTAGAGATCGATTCCGTACTGCACAAAATAATTGGTGAGGTTGACTTTTTGATCCGCCGGGAAATTCAGCATTAAGAGGAGCGCCGCATAGGAATCGGCAAAGGCAATGTGCTGGCCGTAGCTGGGCATGTAGTCCGCCGGGGCGTCGAACAGGAAGGCGTTGGTATCAATCCATGGTTGGCGGAAGAGGGCTTCGTATTGCGGAAGCGTGGGCGTGTTGGAGGGATTCGGAGGCGTCAGAGAAGGCAGCAAATTTCTCTGCAAGTTATTTGCGTGGTAGATGGTCTGGTTGCGATCGCAATAGGACGGACGAAAGGCATCCGCGGAGGGAGCTGAAGCGAGGACAGTGAGAACGGAGTCGGATGCCACCGGGCTGACGCTCATGTCCGAAGCGCGCATTACTTCGGGCACAGAATGAATCGTGGGCAAACTGATCGAAGAGACCAACGCGTCGCCCGGCTTGAGGGAGATGGGAGGGTAGGAACGCAGAGTGGCGTCGAACCACCAGGATTCGTCCGTGCCATCATTGAGCCGGGAATCGAATCCGCTCTTGCCATTGGCGGTGGGCAAATCCACCACCGAGCCGTTCAGATAGGGCGAAGAGGTGGTGGGTTGCGGGCTGATGGCGGTGACGGTGACAGGGCCGACGACGTAGTAATCGCCATTCACAAATTGACCGACGGGAACGGCTTCGCTGAACGTCCACGTCACTCCATCCTTGGTGATGGAAGAAGCTGTGCCGGTAGGGGGAGCGGGCGAGGAGATGGTAACCGACCCCTGGCCGTATTTGGTGGCGTCCGCGGCGCTGGTGGCGGTGACCGTGAAGCCCCCCGCTGCGATTCCAGCGACATAGAGCCCTGCAGTAGAAATTGTGCCGCCGGTGGCGGTCCAAGTCACAGCCGTGTTGGAAGTGCCGGTTACACTTGCGGAGAACTGCTGCGATGCACCTTCGACCAAGGGAGCGGTTTTTGGAGAAACAGCCACGCCGACGGTGGGAGGCGGAGGATTCTGCGACGACGAGCCGCCCGATCCGGCCATACTTCCGCAGCCAGAGAGAGCAAAGAGGAACAAAAGGAATCCGATGATCTGGAGCGGAAGCCTCCGGGCTTGAGCGTCCGGCCAGTGTTCAGAAGGCATGTGGAAGCTGTGGCGACAGAGCAGCATTGTGGGGGACTCCACGTAGCAGGCTAACGAACGGCGAGCGAAGAGATAACTGTCCGGTTGTACAGATTTGGCGCAGGGGGACGGGCCGTGTCCAACTGCAGGAGCAGGCTGCAGCGCCCGTTGGACGCGCGATACGCTTGACCATACGAGCAGAAGAGTGTAGCCTCGCGTGCAAATTCCTGTTCGCTACTTTGCCCTAAGGAGGCTTGGTATGGTCTCGCTCACCGCCCTTTGGCTGCCCATTGTTCTATCGGCCATCATCGTGTTTATCGCCAGTTCCATCATGCACATGGTGCTTCCTTATCATCGCAACGATTACAAACAGCTCCCCGAGGAGGACAAGATTCTGGCGGCTCTCCGGCCAGCAGGTCTGCAAAAGGGCCTATATGTTTTTCCCTACTGCACGCACAAGGACATGAAGTCGCCCGCGATCCAGGAAAAATACAAACAAGGACCCGTGGGGATGCTGACCGTGTTTCCCAGCGGCCCACCCGCGATACCGAAGTTCATGGCACAGTGGTTTGCCTATTGCCTCATTATCGGATTCTTTGTCGCCTATCTCACCGGGCACACGGTTAAGTCCGGCGAACCCTACTTGGTTGTGTTTCGTGTGGCGGGCACTGCGGGATTCATGGCATACGGCTTGGGAACCTTGAGTAATGGCATCTGGAAGGGGCAGCCTTGGGGGATGACGCTGAAAGAAGCGTTTGATGGACTGATCTTTGGCTTGCTGACCGCGGGCACGTTTGGGTGGCTCTGGCCGCGATAGCACCTTGATCTTCCGCAAATTGTGAGCGCTTTCATTGGCGGCTTCGTTCTTCGTGCGGGTGCGGCCGCCGTGGTCAGCGCTCTGATTATTTTCCTTCACCTTTTTTCGTGCAAATTCGTCTAATCCGAGTAACGATTGCGTTGGAAAGTCATTCGTCTGGAGGTCCGCATGGCCCGAGCGCGTGCTTATTTGTTTCTGAGCCTGGTCCTGCTAGCCGGATTTGTCCCGGCGCTTTGGTCCGGCGGCGCTCGCCACTTTGCGTCACCAACCTCCGTTTCGCCCGGGGCAGATTTCAATCCAAAGGCGGTTCGCGTGTACGTATCGGTGTTTGCCATAAACGCGGCGCCTGCCAAGAGGCCCGTGCGCGTGCCGCCGCCAGCCACTGCGCAGAACTCACAAGACAGCCCAAAACCGACGGTGGAAACAGCTCCGGTGCCGTTCGATCCGGAAGTCAATACCAAGGAGGCAGCGCGACTTCAGGGCTTTTTCGGCGACGCGCTATTGCAAGCGTTGCGAAAGGGCGGATATACAGCGGCCCCGCAGCCTGGCACGCGCCCGGAAAAAGGAGTGCAGCTCAAAGGAGTATTCGTGGAGGTAGATTCGCAGAACCATAATTGTCTGGCGCTGATTGGAGGCACGGCGCCGCCCCCCAAGTATCTGTTATATGTGGGGGCTTACAATCTGGCGCGGCCCGATCAACCCCTCTACAAGGTGATGACCATGGAGACTTGCGATGCGCATTTTGGCCCGCTGATCAGCCTGAACAACTACATTCCCATGGAGAAATACGAGGTGAGCAAAAGCCCGTCCGAGGATGAAGTGCGCAAAATCTGCGCGCAGATTGCGGCGAACCTGACGGCACTGCTTGGCGCCAATCCGACGGCGTTCTCTCAGTAGCGGTGGAAGCGGGTACAACCCCCTTTTTGCCAAGCAACATCTACCAAGGAATTGAGCTTGCGTATCACTGCAACATGTCTGAAAATTATATATGGTCCTCTTCCCGCATTGCGGCGAGGGGGCCTTTTCAGGAAGAGTATCTTTCGGGGAGGCACGGAAATGCTGTCTGCTGTACATCCCATCTTCCGCAAACTCGCCCGGCCCCTGGCGCTAACGCTCGCGCTCGTTTCGCTCGCGTTTCTTTTACAAGTTACTCCACACGTCCATGCCAATGGCCAGGACGAAGCTGCTTGCAGCCTTTGCCAAGTTGCCCATATGGGCGTGGCGACGGCCGTAGCGGTTATCTCGTTCAGCATCCCATTCGTTTCGTTCGGACAGATTGTAATTCGTTCGGAGATGAGTTTCGCAGAAGCCCCATCCGGACATTCCTCTTCTCGCGCCCCGCCTTTTACCTTCGCGTCGTAAATCCAATGCAATGTAGTGCCTCCTCGCACGGTTACCTGTAGCCGCGCAGCCGCTGCAATTTCAGCGGTCTCTATCCACACACACACGTCACGCTGACGATCTCATGAGGCATTGGAGGAAGAATGCGATACGGTTTTCGGAATTTTGCGGTAATTGTGGTCTCTTTGTTTCTGTATGTGGTTGGATCGGCCGCCCAGGGCGGACATTCCGGATCGATTGAAGGAGTGGTCAAAGACCAATCGGGGGCGGCGGTCACAATAGCCAGGGTGGAGATTAGCGACGCGGTCAGCGGCTATACGCGTAGCACAAACACTGGAGGAGACGGCTCATTCCATTTCCCCAACGTACCGTTTAACGGCTATCACATGACAGTGACGGCAAAAGGATTCGCCACTTTTTCCGAGGACGTAGAAGTACGTTCCGCGGTACCGACGAAGGTGGAAATAAGCCTGAAAGTCGGAACCGAGGTAATTTCGGTGATGGTGGAGTCGAGCGGCGGGGACTTGATCGAAAATGACCCCACGTACCATACGGACGTGGATCGCAACCTGTTCAAGAATGTGCCGCTGGAGAGCAACTCCTCTGAGGTCAGCTCACTGGTGACGCTCACAACACCGGGCGTGGCGGCGGATTCAAATGGACTGTTCCACGGTCTAGGAGACCATGCGTCGAACTCATTTTCGGTGGACGGACAGCCGATTACGGATCAGCAGAGCAAAGTTTTCTCCAATCAGATTCCAGCTGATTCGATCCAATCCCTCGAAGTCATCTCGGGCGCGCCGCCGGCGGAATTTGGGGGCAAGACGAGCTTGGTAATTGTAGTAAACACGCGCTCAGGCTTGGGCGTTACGCCGGCTCATGGGCAGGTGGCGAGCTCCTACGGCGCTTTTGGAAGCGTAACGGGGGGCTTCGATATGGCTTACGGCGGGGACAAGTGGGGCAACTACATTTCCGCCAGCGGCCTCAACACGGGGCGGTTTCTCGATGGACCAGAAGTCACCGTCTATCACGATAAGGGGAACGAAGAAAACATCTTCGACCGCGTCGACTACAGGATTTCGCAGACGGACACCCTCAGCATCAATTTCGGTTACAGCCGGTCGTGGTTCCAAACGCCGAATTCGTACGATGCGCAATTTGCCACCGGATGGAGTTTCAACGCCGCGGACACAACATGCCCGCCAGGACAAATAGGGAACTGCGGAGGACTGGGACCGACCGGTCAGCCAGTGGGGCCGCAAGATCAACATTCAAAGATCGGAACGTTTAACATAGCGCCATCATGGACGCGTCTAATCAATCCTGCGACTGTCCTGACGGTGGGAGCTTTTGTTAGGCGTGACGGATACAACTACTACCCCAGCGCGGACCCGTTCGCCGATGAGACACCCGATCTACAACTGGAGACAGTCACCCAGTACCGCACGTTAACGAATGGCGGGATTCGTGCAAGCGTCTCCTACGCAAAGGGGAAGAACAACGTGAAGGCGGGAGTCACGTTCGAGAACACCGCGCTTCTGGAAAACGATCATTTCGGCATCGTCAATCCAACGGTGAACGCGGTTTGTTTGAATGCGGATGGAAGCTTCGATACAAATCCGCTGTTAACCGATCCTGCGGCTTGCGGCGGGACCGGCAATCCCGGGGGCTCTGAGAATCCCGCATTTATTCCGCTCCTCGGTTGCTACGACTTGACCCGGACGGCCACACTGCCGAATTCCGACGCCTGCCCAGCGGGACAAACCACCAGCGGGCTCTACAATTTCAAGGGGAACACCAACATCAAAGAAGCGGCGCTTTTCGCGCAAGATGCCATCACGCTAGGCAATTGGAGCCTGAACCTTGGTCTCCGGGCAGATATCTATCGTGGCATTTCCAGCGCCCAGCAACTGGAGCCGCGCCTGGGCATTGCGTACAACATCAAGCCCTCGAACACGGTGCTGCGTGTTTCTTATGCCCGGACGATGGAGACTCCGTTCAACGAGAACCTCATTCTTGCCAGTACCGGCTGCAACGACCCCGTGATTTTCTATCTCCAACAGTCGGTACCCGGTGGTCAGTGCGTTTCGTCAACCATCCCAGCGTTGAGCCCAGGCCACCGCAATGAGTTCCACGCCGGTCTGGAACAAGCCTTCGGGAAGCACCTGGTCATCGATGGCGAGTACATTTGGAAGTACACGCACAAGGCGTTCGACTTCAGTGTGCTCGGCAATACTCCCATCACGTATCCCATAGAGTGGGCCAACTCGAAAATTCCCGGTTATGCCATCCGCGCGAGCGTCCCGGACTACCACGGCTTCACGGCGTATGTCGTGATGTCCAGTGTGGCCGCACGTTTCTTTACTCCGCAGATCAGCGGTATTGGCGCCACGCCCGCTTCACCAGGGGGACCCACTGTATTTCGCATTGACCATGACGAAAAGTTCAACCAGACCACACACTTGCAATATCAACCCTGGAAGCGGGCGCCGTGGCTCGGCTTCAACTGGCGCTACGATAGCGGGCTGGTTGCTGGTCCGGTGCCGTGCTTCGGAGGCGAAGCTTGCCCGAACGGGCCGAACGGCGGTGGGCCCAATAATCTCGTCGATGTGTCGGGATTGACGCCAGACCAACAGTCCCAGGCAGGACTGTTCTGTGGGAGTGTGTACGCGACCCCTACGACCCCGATCAGTTCGTCCTACGGACTGAATCTCTGCCCGGCGACAAGTTATGGTGCCAAGTATGTATCCATCCCGGCGCCCGGTACGGAAAATAACGACCACAATCCACAACGCATACAGCCGCGGAACTTGTTCGACATTGCCGTGGGCCACGACAACTTGTTCAATGGCGACCGCTACAGGTGGAGCTTGCGCTTCACTGTGATCAACCTGATGGACAAAGTGGCGCTATACAACTTCATTTCCACCTTCAGCGGCACGCACTATGTGACCCCGCGGACAGAAACGGTGGAGCTGGGCTTCCACTTTTAACTGAAAAGCCACACAATCACGAACACGAAGCCCCAGGAGACGATTCAGTCTTCCTGGGGCTATTCGTTAGCACTGATCCCGGATGGGGATCACGCGGATTTCACGAAAGGAGTCAGAATGGCGAGTTGATCCTTGCGCACTTCGCAGGACTCGAAGGCGAAGGAGCGTGCCATGGTGGCGAGTTCGGCGGGCGATTTCCCCTTGAGTCTTCGCAAGACGTAATCGAGAGCAGGCGGATCGAAATCGCGCGCCACTTCGCGTGCCCATTGTTCGCGCGTGTCCTGGTCGATGTCGGTGGTGGAGAGCATTTTGCCGACGGCATCGGTGAAGGAGGGAGCGAACTGCTGATATTTTTTGAAGAAACCGGTGATGGGTTCGGATTCGAGGAACTGCCTCCAGGGCGTGTCGGGGCGCGGGTTCACGATGCCCATCTGGCGCAAGTCTTTGTAACACCACATGGACCAACCCCAGCCTTTCTCTTCAAAGATGGAGATGAGGTCGCGGGTGATGGCCAACTGAGTGGCAAACGGTTGCGAACCGGTGCTGTCCACGCCGAATTCGCCCATGATGGTCGGCCTGTGAATGCGCTGTTCGTCATGCTTGCCGTCGAGGGTGCGCTCCAGCGCGGCGCGGTCGCAGAGTTTGCCGTTCACGCTGCCCGGATAAGTGGTGAGCTGGGCGAACGCTTCGTTCTCGAAATAATAATGATGGATCGCCGGGACGACCTGAGGATCCTCAAACACGGAGTCCTGCAAGCTGGTGATGTCCTTGGCCCAGCGGTTGGGGTCCAGGGCAATGATGTGGTTCGCATCCACCTCGCGGATCGAGCGAATAATCTGGCGGTAAAATGCATTCAAGAGCGGCACGTCGTTCGTTACCGGTTCACAAAGCAGGTTGTAGCCTGCAATCGTGGAGTCTCCTTTGTAACGCCGCGCGAGTTCCTTCCACAGCGCGGCCGCACGATCCATGAACTCCTTGTGATGCCACAAATAGGCTTCGCCATACGCGCTGCCGGCATTCTGATCGCGCGCTTGTGCGCCCGGCGCTGCGTGCAAATCCAGCAGAACCCATAGATTGTATTTGCGGCAGAGACGCACGGCGCCATCCAGGCGGCGGAAACCATCCTCGAGCCACTGGCCGGGAGCCAGGTCCGACTCGAAATGGCGGTAATTGAAGGGCAAGCGGACAAAGTTGAATCCCTGTCTGGCGAGGAAGGAGATGTCCGCCTCGGCGATATAGCTTTCCATGTACGCGTTGAAAAATGCGGAGTAGGATTCTTCGCCGAGCACGCGGCGGAATTGCTCGCGGATTTTCCACTCGGTCCACGGCAGGCCGATCATGTAATCCTCGATAAGCATCCAGCCACCGAGATTCACGCCGCGCAAACGGACGGGCTTATCGCCATCCATAATCTGATAGCCCTTGGCCTGAAGAACGCGCCCCGGCGCCCCCGTGGTTGCGCAACTTGCCGCGGAGAGTTCTCGTGGGTTCATCGCCGCGGTAACTGCCGCAGCCGCAGTGGTGCCAAGAAACTGCCGCCGATCCATCATTGCTGGCTCCTTGTGTTGAGGGTGTTTCACGCAAGCATAACGGTAGTGGTCCAATGATGCGGTGATGGTGAGCACATTGCAATCCCTTCGCGCACCTAAGAGGCAGAACTGCATTTGCACGCAGGGGCAAAGTGCGAAGAAGCCGCTTGCTTACTCGTATTTGTGTGTAAAATCATCTCCATCATGTCAACATCCCCGGAAAATTCTCAAAAAAGTAAACTGCGCATCGGCGTGGATTTGGGTGGCACGAAAATCGAGTTCATCGCCCTGGAATACGATGGCCGCGAACTTCACCGCCACCGCGTGCCCACGCCGCGGCATGATTACGACGGCACCGTGCGCGCCATCAAGGAAGGAGTCGAGCGCATCGAACGCGAATTGCAGCGCAGTGCGACCGTCGGCATAGGCATTCCTGGGACGATTTCCGGGATCACGCACACGGTGAAGAACGCCAACTCTGTATGGATGAACGGCAAGCCGTTTGACCGCGACATGAGCACTGCGCTGGGACGCGAGGTGCGCTGCGCGAATGACGCTAACTGCCTGGCCGTTTCGGAAGCCACGGACGGTGCGGGCGCGGGCAAGCGCGTGGTGTTTGCCGTGATACTGGGAACAGGTTGCGGCGGGGGAATTGCCGTCGATGGCCGCGTGCACAACGGGCGCAATGGCGTTGCCGGGGAATGGGGCCACACTGTGCTGCCGTGGATGCGCCCCGATGAATTTCCCGGGCCTGATTGCTACTGCGGCCTGCGCGGTTGCATCGAAACTTTTATTTCCGGCACCGGCCTGGAAGCCGATTACGAACGGGCCACGCAAATGCATTTGGAGGGGAAAGAGATTATCGCCCGTTGCGAGGCCGGAGAAGCAGCGGCGGTGGCGAGCCTGGAGCGCTACGAGGATCGGCTGACGCGGAGCCTCTCGCAATTGGTGAACATCCTTGACCCGGACGTCATCGTGCTGGGCGGAGGCGTGTCGCAGGTGCCGCGTTTGTACCGGAATGTGCCGCAGCGTTTAAAGAATTACGTATTCGGGAGAGAAGCCGACACGCCGGTGCTGGTGGCCAAGCATGGCGATGCCAGCGGAGTTCGAGGCGCGGCATGGCTTTGGCCGATCGAAAACTCGTAAACGTGAAGGCAAGATGGGACGGGGATACGAGCGGGGGCAGTTGGCAAAACGCTGGTGGTCACAATAGAAAACGCCCTTCGGAGATGCCGAAGGGCGTTTCGGAGAATACGAGTGAACAGGATCCGGACGATTACACGCGGCCTCTGCGAATCACCAGAAGCATCGTGGCAAGCATCCCGGAAACGAGCAGGAGCAGGCTGCTGGGTTCGGGAGTAGGAATCGTCCCAAAGTATTCCTGCGGCTGGCCATCCCCTGCGGTCTGCGTGCCGTCTATCGGCGTGTAAATAGTAAAGTTCGGATAGTTGCAGGTGCCAGTCCCGCAGGCCGCCTGGGCCTGACCGAGCCAGTTGCCGATGTTCGTCTGGTCTTGACTGCCGATGGTGCCATAGGGGTCACTTCCCGAAATACCGGGATCAAATATGTCCCAGATGGCCCACTGAATATCGCCTACCGTCTGTGCATTCCCGAGGTTGGCATCCATCTGCCCCACGAGCCAGGCAATCTCCTGGTACTGCGTGCTGCCGGTGAACATGACGTTGTTCAGGCTGGAGACTGTGGTTGTGGTCGCTTTCCAACTCTCGCCGACATAGACTTCGTCCTTGAAGTCGTCACAAATCAACTGCAGGGACTGACCATTGCCGGTATTTGTAAAATTGTAGGGCCCGACGTAGACACCGCCCATGACGTCACTGCCGCCATTGTTCAGAGTCAAGGAAACGCTGTCGGCGGAGGCAACTGCCGCTGCCGCCAGCATGACAATGAGAAGGGCTGTAACTTTGAAAGTCAGTTTCATTAGTCCTCGCGATACACGAATCCCCGTGAAATCGATCCAGGGCTGCGGTACCCTGAGCAAGAATGGAGCATGTAACATGCCAGAAACAGCAATTTCAAGCCACAGAAAAGAAATAGGTTATATCGTCAGAGAAGCAGGAATAAGGCTATCCATCCCTTTGCTTGCACATTCTCGTCCAAGCGGTTCCTAAGGCGCAGTGTCAATTCGCTCCATTACTTATAGTACTCAATAAGGGACGAGATTCTATTGGAGGGTGTCGCTAGCCCCGTCTGGAACTGAGCCGGGTATTCGTCTGCGCATTAAACTTGTGGCCCCGTCCACGGAGGAGACGGGGCCGGTGCTGAGCACCAAACGGTTCGTGGAACGGGATCAGTCACCACCCGCGGCTTTGCTCATCTGTGCCATCCAGGCTTCCGAGCGCCGGTGCATCTCTTCCGGCGTTACGTCTTCCACGTGCTGTCCTATCCCCCACTGCTGGCCAAATGGGTCGCGTATCTTGGCATAGCGGTCCCCCCAGAATTGGTTCTGGAGAGGCATGTCAATCTTGCAGCCAGCCTTGACGGCGCGGTCATAGAGAGCATCTACATTGTCGCTGTAGATGAAGAGGTAAGACGATTGAGGACCTTTAGGATCCGGCGCGCTGGACATGCCCGGGAATTCATCGCTCAACATCAGGCGTGAATCGCCGATTTGAAGTTCCGCGTGGCCGATGCTGCCGCCCGGGCCGGACATGCGGCCGAGTTCTTTGGCGTGAAAGACCTCCTTGTAGAAGTCAATCGCGCGAGCGGCGTCCTTACACACGAGGGATGGCGTGATGGAATGGTACCCGTCTGGAATTGCTTTAACTGCACACATAGTTCCTCCTTTGAAAGCGTGAGATGAACGCGCAGGAGGTAAAAGCAACGGGTGGCCGTACCGCAGGGAGCGCTGCGCGTGGAGACCCTGAATACGCCCGTGCGGGGGGCAAGTCAAGCAGGAATTTGGGTGAAAAGTAGAGCTCTGGAGAGCAGCCGGAAGGGCAGGGAGACGCGGTACGCGAGAATTCAGTATTCGCGGTAAAGTTGCGGAAACTGCTTCTTGAGTTCGGCGAGTTTGGGGAGATCGTTGATGCGGATGTAGGGGCTGTCCTGGTGATGCTTCAGATAGTCCTGGTGGTAGCCCTCCGCGGGATAAAAGGCTTTTAACGGAACCACCTGCGTCACGATCTTTTGCGGATAAAGCTTGGCTGCTTCGAGCTGCGCAATATACGCTTCCGCAATTTTTTTCTGTTCATCGCCGGAATAAAATACGGCTGAACGGTACTGCGTCCCCCAATCCGGCCCTTGCTTGTTCCATTCCGTGGGATTGTGGGCCACGGCGAAGAAAACCATCAGCAACTGGCCGTAGGTAATCTGCGAAGGGTCGAACTCAACCTTTACGCTTTCGGCGTGTCCGGTATCGCCATTGCTCACCATTTCATAGTGCGCGGTTTCCGCTTCACCCCCGGAGTAGCCTGAGGTGGCGGAGAGGACTCCGCGAGTGTGCTGGAAGACGGCTTGTATGCCCCAGAAGCAGCCTCCGGAGAACACGGCCACTTCCCGCCCCTTTGTCGTGGCGATCGGCTGATCCATCACAGGTTTCGGAAAAGATGTGCTGGTGCGCGCTGCTGTTCCCTCGGCCGCGCACAGGAGGCATGCGAATATTCCGGCGAAAACCATTCCAAAGAGAGGGAATCCGTTGCCAGTCCTCATGCGTCTTGCTCCCAAGGCAATTTGTCAGCTTAAATTCCTATGCGACCCGTTGGATGCAGAAAAACATTCCCGGGATTCATGGTTGATTTTGCCTTACCATGCAGGCAGGGGACGCGGCGGCTCTCTTGGGAGCTAGAAGTTCTAGACCCGTACAGGCTAAGGTGGACAGCAGGTTTTCGTGATGATACAGGCACAGAAAATGCCGGTTCTGTTTATCGGGCATGGCTCGCCGATGAATGCCATCGAAGAAAACGCCTTCACTCGAGTGCTGGCGCAACTCAGCGAAAGTTTGCCCACCCCAAAAGCTGTGTGCGTTGTTTCGGCTCATTGGGTCACTCGCGGCAGCCAAGTCTTGACCGCTGAACACCCACGGACGATTCACGATTTCTATGGCTTTCCCAAACCGCTGTATGAAGTGCAATACCCCGCGCCGGGAGCGGTGGAGGAAGCCAAGCGTCTGGCCCTGCAGCGACATTTGCTTGAGGATCACCAGTGGGGACTTGACCACGGCGCCTGGAGCGTCTTGCGGCACATCTACCCCAAAGCGGATGTGCCGGTTTTTCAGGTAAGCCTGGATCACCAGCGCACTTTTGCCGAGCACATTGCCCTTGGCCGCGAATTGCGGGAATTGCGCGAGCGCGGTGTGCTGATTCTTGGCAGCGGGAATCTGGTCCACAATCTCCACCGCATCAACTGGGAGATGCAGGAATCCGCGTACCCCTGGGCGCAGGAATTTGACGCCAAAGTGAAAGACGCGATTAACAAGAGGGACTTGGAATCGCTGGGCGAACCGGACCGTTGGGGCTCCGCACTGCTGGCCGAAGCGCATCCTACGCTCGAACACTATGCCCCGATTCTGTATTGCCTGGGGAGCACCGACGAACACGAGGCTGCTACGTATCCCTATGAGGGAATTGAGTTTGGAACAATCTCGATGCGCATGGTTCTATTCCAGCCGCAGCCAGCGGCGGCGACTTAGTTCATTTCGCGGCTGTAAGTCTCCAATCGCACGGAGCAGAAACGTTGAATGCGTCGCGATATTTCATCCACATTCTCGAGCGACTGTTCGTGGAACCTGATGCTGTCGCGAGGCATCTTATGGAGGGTTCCGAAATACCTTCTCTGGAGGAATGCATCGATGCGTCCGTCTCTGTATCTCGCTCTCGCTCTCGGCGCTACGGTTTTGACAGCGAATCCTGCCAGCGCGCAAGTAACCTACGGAAAGAAACCGGAATTGCCGGCGCCGTTCGCCACCCAAACGGTGGGCAACGGCCCGGATCACTCCAAGCCGCCCGCGGGATTTCTGCCCACAGTGCCCGCAGGTTTCCACGTCAAGATATTCGCCGAAGGTTTCCAGGTGCCGCGATTCCTGGCGGTAGCGCCGGATGGTGATGTTTTTCTTGCCGATACGGGCGCGGGGAAAGTGTACATTTTGCGTGATCCGCAGCACAACGGTGTCGCGCAGACGGAAAAGTTCGTGGATGGACTGAAGCGTCCGTTTGGCATCGCCTTTCACGAGGACTACGTTTACGTTGGCAATACCGGGGAAGTGGTCAGATTTCGCTATGACAAGCAGACTTCCGAGCGGCTCGGGGCGGCAGAACATGTTCTCGATCTGCCTGCAGGTGGAGGGCACTTCACGCGTACCCTGGCGTTCAGCAAGGATGGCCAGAAGCTTTACGTCAGCGTCGGCTCTTCCTCGAATCTTGATCTTGAGAAGGACGCGCGGCGGGCCGCGGTCCTTGTCTGCGATCCCGACGGCAAGAACTCCCGCATATTCGCCAGCGGACTGCGCAATGCAGTTGGCTTGGCCATTGAGCCGCAGACTGGCGAAGTGTGGGTCAGCGTGAACGAGCGGGATGAACTGGGCGACAATCTGCCGCCGGATTATTTCACTTCGATCAAGGACGGCGGGTTCTATGGTTGGCCGTATAGCTATATTGGAGACAACGTCGATCCGCGAGTAAAGCCGCAAAGGCCTGATCTTGTTGCGAAGGCTATCATCCCCGATGTGCTGTTGGGTGCGCATGTGGCGCCTTTGCAGTTTGCGTTTTATACCGGCACACAGTTTCCGGAATCGTACCGTGGGGGAGCGTTTGTGGCGGAGCATGGATCGTGGAATCGCGCTTCGCGAGCCGGCTATCAGGTGGCGTTTGTCGGGTTCAAGAACGGAAAGGCCGCGGCGGATCCCGTGCCGTTTCTGAATGGGCTGGTTCCTGATCCGAGCGGAAAAAACGTGAATGGCCGCCCAGTGGGTGTGGCGGTTGCTCCGGACGGGTCGTTGCTAGTCAGCGACGACGGCGCAGGCGTAGTTTATCGCGTAAGCTACGCGCCCTAAGTATTTCTCGCGTTCATTCGCTCGGCTGCCCACAGCAGCGCGCTTCACTGCACATTTAGAGTCAACTGAATCGGCGTGAGCGGGAGCGCTTTAGTCGAACCGCTTGGAGTTGCCGTTGGCGTGATCATGACGATTCCCGAGGGTGTCTGGAACTTTAGTGTGGCGCTCGCGATGCCGCTATTTGCGTAGCTGGGCGCGGTGGCCATGGCTTGCAGCGTGGTCAGCGTGGCCAACTGAATCGCCGATTGATAGGTAGCGGAGGAAGCGGTGGGAGTGGAGCCGTCCGTGGTGTAGTGGATGGTGGCTCCGGCCGTTGTGTCCGTGATGGTCACAGACTGCGCCGACGTAAACGTACCCGACGCGGGTTGAATAGCGGGAGTGGCGGCACTCTGTGGCGGGGGCTGGGTCTGTATTTGTGAAGAGGCGGTGCTGCCACATCCAATTCCCGAAACCACCAGGGCAGTTACGAGTAGGACGGCTGTGACAGAGGCTAATTGGCGTGCGGGCGGCCACTTGTGGAGCCTCGCGCGTAACGTCCAAGCGAAAAGCAGCAGTGCGGCAAGGAACGCCAGCGGGAAACCTGGTTGCGGGGGGAGACTGCCGAACGGCAGGCGTGGAAGCGCAGGGAGAAGTGCCGATTGCGAAGGAGAGAGCGTGGAGACCATGACCGTGAACGGCACGGTTGCGCCATTTGTCACCGTCAAGCTGGCGGGCACGGTGCATTGGGCGCCAAAAGGAGCGCCGGAACAGGTGAGATTGATCGTG